>VXWP01000011.1 GCA_009835325.1 Gemmatimonadota bacterium
GTGCAAACCTGCTTCGTAAGTGCGCAACCTGCTCGACTGCCATGAGGAGACCATTTAACGCCCGTGTTCAACAATCTGCTGAACTCATTTCATGACACCGTCGCGGAGGCAAAGGAAGACCGCGAGCAACTCGACCGGCTTCTGACGATATCCACGCCGCGGGAACGGCTGCTGGTTGCCGCAATCGCTGTTTTTCTGTGTGCCCTCCTGGCATGGTTTTTCTTCGGCAGCGTGGCGCGCAGTATCGTAGTGGACGGCGTCATCGTGGAGCAGGGGGAAACCCTTCCCGACGGAAGCCTCACCGTGGAAGCCCTCGCCTGGATCAATAGCGAAATCGCACCGGATATTGCGGCCGGGATGCCGGTATTGATCGAGCCGGAGCCGGCGGATGGAGATCCATACGCACCCGGCGGAACGGTCAGAGCCATCGTCGCCGAACCCGTCTCGGGCGGACCGGCCGCCTTTGAGACTGCGGCGCCGGTATCCGTTCACCGCATCGATATAACGCTCGAGACCGCACTCCCGGAAGACCGGGATCCGGAATCCCTTGCGGGCATGAAGTGCCGGATCGTCATCGAGCTGGGCAGGCAGTCTCCGATCGGGCTGTTCCTCATGAGGTGACCGCAGGATGACGGTGAGCACGACCAAACAAGCTGGCAACAAGAACGCCGCGGACGACTCGGCGCAGCGGATATCCACGCCCGTTCTGCTGCAGATGCACGCATCGGAGTGCGGCGCGGCCTGTCTCGGCATCGTACTGGGATACTTCGGGAGATGGGTGCCGCTCACCGAACTGCGGGAAAAATGCGAGGTGAGCCGGGACGGAAGCAGCGCCGCGAGCATCCTGCGTGCCTCCCGGCACTACGGTCTAGAGTGTAACGGCCTCAGCGTGCGCGCCGAGCAACTGAAAATGCTGGAATTTCCGCTGGTGCTCTTCTGGCAGTTCAGCCATTTCCTCGTCCTCGAAGGAATCGACAGCCGTTACTACTACCTCAACGACCCTTCCACGGGACGGCGCAGGGTCTCCTCCGAAGAGTTCGAAAAAGGCTACAGCGGAATCGCACTTCGCTTCAAGCGCGGCGGGGACTTCACGCCCGGCGGCGAGCAGCCCGATCTGTTCAGGCAGCTGAACGGCCTGATCGCCGGGTCGTGGCGCCTGCTGACCGGCGTGGTGGCCTGCGGACTCATGCTGACGATGTTGACCCTGGTCATCCCGGCATCGCTCGGCGTATTCGTCGACGACGTCATGGCCAAGCACGGGACCTGGGGCGGATTGGTAACCGCCTTGCTGGGCGGAGGGGTCCTGGTGTATGTCCTGTCCATGCTCAAGCACCGGTTCCTCAAGCGGCTCGCGGTCCGCGTATCGGTAGCCGGCTACAGCAACGGGATGTCACGGCTGCTACGTCTGCCGGTGGAGTTCTTTGAAAACAGGCTGGCCGGCGACGTCAGGGACCGGGTGTCGTCCACCGACCGAATCGCCAAGAACCTGGCGGACCAGTTCCTGGTGCTCGTGATCGACATGGCCATGAGCGCGGTGTTCCTCGTTGCGATGTTCGCCTTCGACACCGTACTCACGCTGATCGTGATCGTGCTGGCGCTGATGCACGCGGTGCTTGCACGTTTTCTCAACAACCTCAGAGCCGTCCGAAGTCAGACGATGAGACGGGAGCAGGGGTTGCTGATAGGTCTCGGCATGCAGATGCTGAGCCATGCCGACAATCTGCGGATGACGGGCGCGGACGACCGGTTTTTCTCGCGATGGAGCGGGCAACAGGCCCGAGAGTTGCGCGCACGGCAATTGTATTCCGAGCTGGGCTCCGTCAACGCATCGCTGCCGGGGTTGGTCGACGCGCTGCGCAGTGCGGCGATCCTGGGCATCGGCGGCATGATGGTCATGCAGGGAGAAATGTCGCTGGGCATGCTGGTGGGATTCTATATCCTGGCGGAGATGTTCCTGGCCCCCGTCGAGCGCTTCCTGGAGTTCGCCGAAAACCGCCAGGCCCTCGAAACCGATCTACAGCGGCTCGAGGACATTTCCAAAACCGAAGAGGATCCGGTCTTTCGCCGCAGAAACCCGGAATCGGACGCGATCCACACATTCAACGGCCGGCTCCAGCTCGCCGGCCAGCTGGAACTGTGCAACGTCACCTTCGGTTACAACCGGAGCCGCCCGCCCCTGATCAAGGATTTCAACCTCGTGATCAAGCCGGGGCAGCGGATTGCCGTGGTCGGTCCCAGCGGTTCCGGCAAATCGACCCTCGCGCGGCTGGTATCGGGGGTCTACCAGCCCTGGTCGGGCGAGATCATGTTTGACGACCATCTGCGGGATCAGATCCCCGAGGAAGTGCTGCGGCAGTCCATCTCCATGGTGGACCAGGAGATCGTGCTCTTTTCCGCGACCCTGCGCGACAATATCACGCTGTGGAACCCGGCCATCCCGGACGAAGTCCTCTTCGCCGCGACACGGGATGCCCAGATTCACGACGAAGTCCTGCTCAGGCCCCAGGGCTATGCCACGCTCGTCGAGGAAGGCGGTTCGAACTTCAGCGGCGGCCAGCGACAGCGGCTGGAAATCGCCCGCGCGCTCGTGGGCAACCCTACCGTGCTCATCCTGGACGAGGCCACCAGCGCCCTCGATGCGGCCACGGAGGAATTCGTAGATGACGCGCTGCGGCGGCGTGGGGTCACCTGCCTGATCGTGGCGCACCGCCTGAGCACCGTGCGGGACTGCGATGAGATCATCGTGCTGGACGGAGGCGTTACGGTGCAACGGGGCACCCACGACGAGCTGATCGCCGACCGGGACGGCGCGTACTACAAACTGGTCAGGTCGAACTGATGAATCAGAACGAACCGAAATACCCGTCATTGGCCGAACTCGCCGATCGCTTCGGTGAATCCGTGCCTTGCGCCGGCAACCTGCCCGTCAACCTCGACGACCCGGACAGCGTCTGGTTCATCGACCAGGGCGTCGTCAATCTGTTCCTGGTCGAACTCAAATATGGGACGGAGCAGTCGGCGCCGCAGCACCTGCTGCGCCGGGAATCGGGCTGGCTGCTACCGGGGGTCGCGCCGCACCGGCTGGGCAGTGAAACAGACGCCACGCTCAGTATCATCGCCAGGGGACTGCCGGGCTCCCTGCTCAAACGTCTGCCGGCTTCCCTGCTGTCCCGGGTGGACCCAGCGGAACTGGCGGAACAGACCGATACGTGGCTGACCGCCATTACGGAGACACTGGCGCGTTTCGCCATCCCTCCTCCCCTTCCGACCGCGCTGGCCGAACCCGGACTGACGCAGACCCTGGCGCCGTGTACGCTTTCCGTACGGCGCGGCGTGGTGTGGGTATCCGAACCGCCGTCCGGCGCGGGCCTGTTCATGGGGATCGTCGATACGGCCGAACTTGCCGAGACGGGCAGCCCCCACGAGACGGTGATTCCCCTGGCCCGGACGAGCTGGCTCACCCTGGTCGACGAGGCGACACTGACCGGCCAGTCGACGGAAACTCTGGTCCGGCAGGGCAGGCTGCTTACGGCGCTCGCCTCGTTTCACACGGTCGCATTCACGCTGGAGCGCCTGAATCGCCGGCTGGTCGTGGTCGATGCCGTCAATCTCGAACGGGCGCGGACAGCGAGCCGCAGAACGGCCGAACACACCGCGCGCCAGCGACTCTACAATATCTACGACCTTCCGACCGATCGGGACGCCGGTGTCGAGGATACGGCACTGGAGGATGCGCTGCACCTGATCGGCCGCCATGAAGACATCGATTTCAAGATCCCTGCGCGATCGGGTCAATCCGAAGCCCCCGTCGGCCTCGTGGACATTCTTGACGCTTCCGGCGTGCGTGCCCGCCGCGTGCGTTTCAACGCCGATGGCCGCTGGTGGTACGGGGACAGCAACGCGCTGCTGGCCTATCGCGCCGACGACGGGCGGCCCGTGGCGCTGCTGCCGGGCATGTTCGGACGATACCGGCAGATCGACCCGGCCGGCAATCGACGCACTCGGGTCTCGGCGGCCCGCCTGGCCGGTTCGGACGCGCTGGCGGAAGAGGCCTGGATGTTCTATCAGCCCCTGCCGGCGAGGGGTGTGAAACCGGCGGACCTGCTGGGCATCGCCCTGCGCGGATCGGCCTCGGACTGGGCGCGGATGGTGATCGCCGGGCTGCCATACGGCGTGATCAGGCTGCTGCCGGCGCTCGCCCTCGGGTTCGTCGCGAACCACATCACGGCGGGCGGAAGCGCGGGAGCGTTATATGCGGTCGCCGTGGCGATTGCGGCCTTCGGGCTGCTCGGCGCCCTGCTGCACCTCCTCCAGAACATGGCGATGATGCGGCTGGAGGGGCGCACGGCGTCCCGGGTGGAAGCCGCCTTCTGGGACCGGCTCATGCGTCTTCCACCCGGCATGCTGCACCGCAATCCGGCCGGCGACCTGGCTATGTCGGGCATGACCTTTCAGCAACTCCGCGACGGATTGCGGGGGGTCGTCGCCAACTGTTTCCTGTCGCTGGTTTTCCTGCTACCGGTTTTCGGCGTCATCTTCTTCTACGACACCACCCTCGGGGTCGTCACGCTCCTCTTCAGCCTGGCTTCGCTGCTGGTCACCCTGGTGCTGGGATTGCGCCAGATCTCTCCATACGGATGGATGATCAGGGCGGCCCGGCGCGTGGCCGGCCGGCTCTTCCAGATCGTGGGGGGCATTTCCAAGCTGCGCATGGATAACGCGGAAGGTTCGGCTTACGCCATCTGGGCGCGGGATTATCGCGCACAGAAGCGCGCGGAGATCGAACTGGGCGCACTGGAAGGGCATTCTCGGGCATTTGGCGCCGCACTGCCATTCCTTGCCGCCGGCGTGCTCCTGTTCACGGTGATGGAGGCGGGAGACCGCAACATGCCGGTCGGCGATTTTCTCGTCGTCTACACGGTCTTCATCGTGTTTCAGTCCACCATCGCCCGGCTCGGCGAGTCCATCGGCGCCCTGGCCTCCATGCTGCCGGCCTTTGAGCAGATGCGTCCGCTGCTTTCGGCGGCGCCTGAGACGGGTACGGAAGGCGAACCGGTCGAATACCTGGGCGGGGACATCCTGTTCGATCATGTTTCTTTCCGCTACGACGCCGACGGACCACTGATCCTCGACGACGTCACGATACGCGCCCATCCCGGCGAATTCGTCGCCATCGCCGGGGAATCCGGCGCCGGGAAGAGCACCCTGTTCCGGCTCGCGCTCGGCATCGACTGGCCGACCGCCGGGGCGGTATACTACGACGGGCGCGACCTGAGGCACCTGAATCTGAAACAGGTGCGCAGGAAGATCGGCGCGGTGCCCCAGTCGGTCGGGCTCCATCCCCAGGATCTCTGGGACAACCTCGTCAGCCATCACGTAGACGTGACCACAGATGAAGTTTGGGCAGCGGTCCGGACCGCGGAGGTCGAGGATCAGATCAAGGCCATGCCCATGGGCATGATGACCATGGTGGGCACCAGCGGTTCCGTCCTGTCAGGCGGCGAGAGCCAGCGCATCACGATCGCCCGCTCGGTGATCGGCAGCCCGCGTATCATGTTATTCGACGAGGCGACGAACTGGCTGGACAACGAGAACCAGGCCAGCGTGATGCGGAACCTGGCCGCCCTGACTTCCACCCGCCTCGTCATCGCCCATCGCCTGTCCACGCTCGAGCAGGCCGACCGCATCTACGTGCTGAAAGGCGGCAAAGTCGTGCAAAGCGGCTCCTTCAACGAACTGAAGGAGTCCGACGGGGTATTCAGGGAACTGATCAGGCGGCAAATCGCCTGATACGGAGCAGACGATCATGAAGAAGTCCCCCAACGCGGCCGAATTGCTTATCTTGAGAGCGGGCGACGACGACGACTTGCGGACACGTCTCCTCGCCAGGCCCAGGGAGACCATCGAGCAGGAACTCGGCGTGACGATGGAGGCAGACCACGAGATTCAAGTACACGAAGAAACCACCGGCGCGACCCATATCGTCCTGCCCCCGCGCAACCGATACACCAGGGAGGAACGGGAGGAGGCGCGCACCGGCGCGTCGTCCCTCGCCTTTCTGCGCAAGACCATGCACGATCCCGCGCCGCCCCTTCGGCCGCCGGGCGACGGGGCGGGGCGCGTCCCCGGTAGCGACGCCGGCGCCGAGGTGCTGGCGGAAGCGGCCAGAGAAAGCATCCGCCGTGGCCTTGACTTCCTTGAGTCGACGATAGACGAGCACGGCGCCTGGCACTGCATCCGGTTCAACGTGGCCGATCCGAAGGTGCCGCGGCATTTCGAAAGGCCTCCCTTCATTTCGGCGTTCTGTGTCCTTGCCCTGGAAAGTTGCCGGGAAGCGAAGGCCAGATCCATCTGCGCCGCGACCAGGGCTTATCTGGCCGACACCATCGAATATCCCGGATTCTGGCGCTATTACCGTCATCTTCCCCAGGATCTCGACAGCACCTCGCTCTGTTCCCTGGTGATCGGAACGCACCCCTGGATCCTGCTTGGGAGGAACATTCCGCGGGTACTGGCGAACCGCGACGCAGAAGGCCGCTTTATGACCTGGATGCTGGAGGGCGACGAACCCGATGTCGTGTCGCGATTTCGCATCGAAGCCGACCCCGTGGTCAACGCGAACGTAATCGCCTGGCTCGGCGACTGCCCGGAAACCAGGGATGCCCAGCGATGGCTGGAGGCGCTGATCACCGAAGGCGACCTCAAGGACGCGTCCAAGTGGTACCCCGACGAGATCGCGATCTGTTACGCGGTCGCCCGGGCCGTGAAACGCGTGTCGCCAGCCCTGGATCGGCTGCGCCCGGTCCTCGCGGACCGTGTCCTGGGCTTGAGGGACGAGCAGGGCGGTTTCGGCAACGTCCTTCAGACCGCCCAGGCCGTGTCGACGCTTTGCGACGCCGGATGCCTCGAGCGCATCGACGCAGAGCAGTCGTTGAGGAGCATCTTGAGCGCGCAGCGCGGGGACGGCAGCTGGCCGGAACTGCTCGCCTTCGGCGACCAGACGCTGAAATTCGGCGCGGTAGGACAAATTGGCCATGGCTCCGAAGCCGTGACCACCGCGTTCTGCATCGAAGCGCTCGAGCGCCTGGCCGCCTTCCTGCGAACCTGAGTGTTGCGGTTCCGGTTGTTCGGTTCCGGGCGTCCGGTGACAAGAATACGCCCGCGCAGGTGCCAGGTTATGCTGACCAAGGAGGTGTAGCCATGTCACAAAATACCGTTGAAATCGACAGCGCTGAAACCAATGGCGCCGGACCGGGTCAGGCCGATGCAACGCAGGAGATCGAGCCGTCCATCCTGACCGCCCTTCCCCATTACCTGCCGCTGGGCGTTTTCCCGTTGATCCTGCTCGCCGCGCTGTGGGGCGGATGGTGGCTCCTGCCGCCCATGGTCTTCATGAGTCTTTCCTGGTCCTTCGACCGGGTGTTCGGACGCGACGGACGCATCATGGATCCGTGGAAGACGCCGAAACACCGCCTGATCTGGCACAATCTGCCGGTCTGGTCGTGGGCGTTTCTGTGGCCGCCCACCCTGGTCTTCGGCCTGTGGCAAATTCTGGTGGCGGATCCCTTCGTATGGTGGCAGGACGTCGTGCTGGCCATCATCCTGACGATGGAAGCACAGGCCGTGTTCGTCGTAGGCCACGAACTGATTCACCGGCGCACGACCTGGGAACGCCGGATCGGCGAGTTCCTGCTATCTTCCGCCTCCTATCCGCAGTATGCCACGGAGCACGTCTATATCCACCACGCCCTGGTCGGCACACCCTACGACGTGGGGTCCGCGCCGAAGGGGGAGAGTTTCTGGCGGTACATGCCCAAGGAAATCGTCAGTAACCTCGTCAATTCATGGGAAGTAGCGCGAGAACGCCTGGCGCGGCGCCGCCGGACCATGTGGCATTACAGCAATCCCTTCTGGCGCTATGGCTTCGGCGTCGCGTTCTGGTACGCACTGGTATTCTGGTTGGGCGGGATCTGGGCGGTCCCGGTCTTCGCCTTCCTCGGCCTGTCCTGCGTCTTTTCGATGAAGATCAGCAACTACTTCCAGCACTACGGCCTGCGCCGGGTCCGCCTGGAAAACGGCCGGTGGGAGAAGATCATGCCCCGCCATTCCTGGAGTGCCGACTGGAAGTTCAGCAACTGGATGCTCTTCAATGCGCAGCGCCATGCCGACCATCACGCGGTGGCATCCCGCCAGTATCCCCTGCTGCAGGTCAGTCTCGACGAGTCGCCGGAACTGCCGGGCACCTACTCCGATATGATGAACATCGTCCTGAAGCCCAAAAAATGGTTTGAAAAGATGGACCCGCTGGTGGACCAGTGGCGCAAGCACTTCTACCCGGAGATCGAAGACTGGAGTGTCTACGACAGTCCCCTTGCCGCGAAGCGTCCCGACGCCTTTGACACGATCGTCGAGATCTTTGGCGCCGCGCCGCGGCTCGCGAAATGGATCGAACGGAACCCGGAGCTTCTGGATAACCTGCAGGAACAGGAATTCCTCGATCTCGACCTGCCGAAGGGGTTCGAGCAGGACGAGGAGTTCGAGTCGATCGCACGACGCGGGCTTGCACGGGTCTACTGGACCTACGAAATGGGCGTTCAGGAAATGAAGGACCTGATCGTTGAGTTGCCCGTGGTAGACGCGAGGGAAACTGCCGAGATCGTGCGGAACTGGTCGAACGACAAGGCGTTTCAGATCGCCATGCACGTGGTGCGCGGAAACCTGCTCCCGGCGGAGGCGAGAACGGCGCTGTCCAGTCTTTCCGAAGCGTCGGTTTCGACGGTGCTTGCCTCCGTGGTGGCGGATTTCGGCGAGCGGTACGGTACGGACAGCGTGGGCGAGGTCGCCGCCGTCTTCCTGGGCGATCTGGCCAGCCGGGAAGCCTATCCCGGCATCGAGGTCGAAATGCTGTTCGTCCATGACGGCGCGCAGTCCGGCGCGAACGAACGCCTGTTCCGGAGTTTCCGCAAGGCCCTGGCCGACCTGGCGCAGGACAACCTGTTGTTCTCCCCGGTCTCCGCCGGCGCGGAGGCCATGCCAGCGGTATCGCTCTCCGATCTGGCCGAGCAAGCCCGTGACCCGGCTTCCGGCGGGGTTCCCGTGCTCACCCGGGCCCGTAGAGTCTTCGAGACCGAGGGTTCCGGCATCGGAAGCCGCTTTGATGATGAGCGGCGCCGGGTCCTGGCCGAATGCAGTGCGGACGCAGCGGTGTACGCCGGGTCGGGCGGACAGCAGAAAGACGGCACCGGTCCGGACGATCGGCCGGTAAACGGCGCAGAGACGAGTGTGTCCGCATACGCCGGGATGCCCGGCGGATTGAACGATGTCGAGCAGGCCGCGCGCTATCTGCAGTTGAACCGTGCCGGTGACTTCCTCGACGATCCGGCGCCGTCCGCCGCGGCGGTGTTCGATGCCGCCGGCGACGAGCCGCTGGCGCAAGCCGCTAACCTGTGGCGCGACTTGCAGGGAGTCATGCGGCTGGTCGGAGCGGAAGGATTCGACGCGGCGACGGCGGGGGAGAAGGTCAAGTCCCTGGTGGCGAACGCCTGCGGGCAGGAGGACTTCGATGCGCTGGCGTCGGTGGTCGACGAAACCGCCGCTCGCGCCGCCGCCCGGATCGACACGCTCGTCGCGCACGCATGAAAGCGCCTGCCGAGAAGACACGGAAACCCCGGATGCCTGGGCCGACCAGCAAGAATGCCCGCCAGGGGAAACTCACGAGAACGACCCCCGCCGACCTGGGTCTCGTCGATCTTCCCACGCTTACCCCGCACTTGCGATCCCACGTCATCGGCGCGCAGCAGACGCTGCTGGTTTCCGAGTCCTTCGATACACTGCTGCACGGCGCCCTGCTTTGCGATCTGCTTCCTCTTCTCGACGGCTGCCGTCCCCTGTCCGGCATCGTCGCCGACCTCGAGGGCCGCCATGCCGCAGACGATGTGCGCGCAGCGATCGTTTCGCTCTCCGACCGGGGCTATGTCATCTCCGCCGATCATAGCATGGACCGGTCCCGGGCGGCATACTGGACGTCCCTCGGCGCATCGCCCCGATGGGTCGAACAACGGCTGGCGGAATCGCGTGTCGCGGTCGACGGAGACGACGGAAGGCTGTCCCGGCAGCTGGAAACGAGCGGCGCCGGCGTGGTGGCCGACACCATGGCCGTCGACGACGTCCAGCTCAAGGTTATCGTATGCGACGATTACCTCGACGCGGGATTCGTAGCGGTGAATCGGCGCCGCCTTGAGGCGGGAGCGCCGTGGATGCTGGTGCGGCCGCGCGGCATGGATGCGCTGTTCGGACCCGTGTTTCGCGCGGACCGGCAAGGCCCCTGCTGGGACTGCCTGGCCCACCGGCTACGGGGCCATAAGGAGGCCCATCAGTTCCTTCGGCACGTCGCCGGCGAGGAAGCCGCATTCAAGCCGTTCGCCGCCGACCCTGTCGTACTCGAGGCGGTATACGGGCTGGTTTCGGCTGAAATCGTCAAGTGGCTGGTGCTGGATGAAGCGGCTCCGATCCACGGACATGCGGTCTCGATGCATGTCGGCACATTCGCAAGCACTATGCATACGGTCCTGCGGCGGCCGCAGTGTCCGGTCTGTGGCGACGAAGGGCTGTACCGGCCAAACCGGGCGCCGGTGCCCGTATGTCTGAAGGCCAGCCCCAAACACCATCGGAACAGCGGCGGAGCGCGGGCCGTGACGCCTGAAGCCACCCTGGCGCAATACCGCCACCTTGTAAGCCCGGTCAGCGGCATCGTGACCTGGCTGGCGCGCACGACCAGTGAGCATGACGCCTGGCTTCACGTCTACTGGGCCGGGAGCAATCCCGGCATGAGAAGCCGGAGCCTGAGTTCGCTCAGGCGCAGCCTGCGCAGCAAAAGCGCCGGCAAGGGCAGTACGCGGGAACAGTCCGAGACCAGTGCCCTCTGCGAGGCGATCGAACGTCATTCAGGCGCTTTTAGCGGAGACGAAATCCGTACCGGTGGTCGATTCATCGATTTCGCCGCCGAAGACGGGGCGATCCACCCCAACGACGTGCAGTTGTTCAGCGAAGATCAGCTCGACAACGCGGACAGCATCAACGCGGCAGGCCACCCCTACAATATCGTCCCGCCTCGTTTCGATCCCGCCGCCGAAATCGACTGGACGCCCGTATGGTCGTTCACGCAGGGCCGGCATCGATACCTGCCGACGTCGATGCTCTACAGCATGGCGCCCGAACAGCGCGGACCCGCCGAATTGATTGCCGATTCCAACGGCTGCGCCGCGGGGAACACCCTGGAGGAGGCCATCCTGCAGGGTTTCTATGAACTGGTCGAGCGCGATGCCTTCGCCATCTGGTGGTATAACCGGCTGAGCGTCCCCGGGGTGGATCTCTCCAGTTTCGACGACGCATTCCTCGCATCCGCCACGGACTATTACGGACGCTGCGAGCGGGAGGTGTGGATGCTCGACGTGACGTCCGATACGGGCATTCCGTCCTTCGTTGCGCTTTCCCGGCGGCCGGACGCGGAAACCGAGGATATCATATACGGCGCGGGTGCCCATGCCGACCCGAGACTCGCGGCCCTGCGCGCGCTGTGCGAGTTGAATCAGTGCCTGACGTGGCTTCCCCGGCCCGGTGGACGCGAAGGCGGCGGTCATTCGGGTCGGGCCGGACTAGCCGGGGGGCCCGCACAGTCTGGCCGATCCGGTGGGCCCAACCAGCCCATGATCGACGATCCCATGGCGCTCAACTGGTGGAAGACGGCTCGAATCGCCGATTGTGCCTGGCTGGCGCCGTCGACGGACGCGCCGCTCAGGCAGGCCGCGCAGTATCCGTCGATCGAGACCGCGGATACACGGGAAGACGTGGACTGCTGCCGCGCGCTGGTCGAAGCCAGGGGCATGGAGTTCCTCGTGCTGGACCAGACCCGGCCGGACATCGGCATGCCGGTGGCGCGGGTCATCGTACCGGGCATGCGCCATTTCTGGGCGAGATTCGCCCCGGGCCGCCTGTACGACGTGCCGGTCGCCATGGGTTTTCGCAATCAACCCTTGACCGAAGCCGAATTGAATCCCGCACCGGTCATCGCGTAAGGAGGCAAGGTGAATATCGACGATGCCGTCCTGCACACCCAGGATCGTCTCGCCAAAGAGGGCGAAACGATGGCCGAGTTGCTGGCGCAGTTGCGAATTGGGATTTCACCCGGTCTGATCGGAGCACGGGAATGGGGGCTTATACTGAAACAGGCGACACAACTGCCCATAACGATGGGCGCCCAGCCCTTCGGTTTTGAACTTCCGCTGCACGATAGCCGGCCCGTGGCGGACTTCGGCGTCTCGCTGGCAAGCGGAAACCGGTCGGGCGACTTTTTTGAAGCGCAAGCGCGGACAGACGAGTCGGATGAGACGGCCGGTGCGGTAAGGCGGCTGTTCGGGAAAATGGAAGCCGAGCACTCGTCGTTGAGAGAGATCGTGGGGCGTAAGCTGATGCTGGAGTATGACGTAGGCTCGGCGCCGGGTGAAGGAAAGTCGCTACCGGGCCTGTTTCTGCGGCCCAACGAACGCACGCTGTTCGGCGGCGCCGGACTCCAGAAGGACGTCGGCATGGTGGTTGACGCCCTCGTTTCCTGCGTCGGCTGGGAAAGGATAGCCGCTGAGCGGGAAAACGCCGAACGGGTCTACCTGGCGCAGCCGGAAGACACGCGCCTGGATTCCTTCGGCGTATTCCCTTCCCGGAAACGTACAGTCCGCCTGGCGATCATGGGTTTCAGCGCGGTGGACGGAATCGGCCCTTATCTCGAGAACACCGGTTGGACGGGGCGGGTTTCCGCGGTCGAATCCGTGCTCGCGCGCTTGAGGGAGAGGGCGGACGTCGTGAGCGCGGGCTTAAACGTAGACGTACGGGCAGACGGGCTGGGGCCCACACTCGGACTGACGCCCATCGTCAAGCAGAGATACACGCAGGATTCCCGTTACTGGCTCGACGGCATGACCGACTGGGATCCCGTACTGGATGCGTTGGGCTATGAGGACTATGTCGTTCCGGAGAAGCTTGCGGCCCTTGCGGACTGGGCTTCCAAACCCACGACGTTGTTCGGCAAGACCGGCCCTTTTCTCATGTTGCGGGGCATACATCACATAAAGCTGGTCATAACCGGAAACCGGCCGGCGCAGGCCAAGGCCTATCTATACATGGTGCTTTCCGGCGCGCACGCGAACTGAGGCCACGCACGCGAACCGTGCGCCACGGGCTCGGACCGAGCGCCGTGACACGTAATAACACCAAAAGCAAAAGTCCTCCCCGACCAGGATGATCGGGGAGGACTTTTATCTAACTAATTGATCACGCGAATACCAGGCATCCGCATAGTGACCGGCGTGCTGATTTCAGTTTACCAGCAGCAACAGAGGCCGGCCGAAACGGCTTCGAGTTGCTCCTCGGAGATATTCGCATCCGGGGGCAGTGCGATATGCACCGTCTGCATATCGCTTTCGTGGACCTGGATCGACATGGATTCCGGCATCGTGATGTCCAGTTCCTCACAGATGGTCGACTTCGGATCCGAAATCAGCTTCTGCCTGAAATCTGCGTCCAGAGAGGACTTCTCAACGATCTGCTTTAACATTTCATCGCCACTTCTCATGATTTTACTCCTTTCGAAAATTGACATCCGACTATGATCCGACGTACCGAATAATATGTGTCATTTAGTTACAAAAGTCAAGCAATTTCGGTGATCCGAACGAATGGCGGCACCCTGCCCAACTCACCGCCACTCCCACGATCACGTTCAGCGCCAGGCCGAGCACGCCGGCGTGCCAGCCCCAGACCTTGCCCATGCCCGCGAGGGTCAGCCCGGCCGCGAGCGCCGTGCCCGCGGCCATGCCTGCGGCCGCACCTGACGCGCTGAATCGCGGCCACAGCACCCCCAGTACAAACAGCGGGGCAGTCTGGATCAGCACCTCCATCTTCAGCTCGATGAGTCCCCACAGGGTGAGATCCGGCGTCAGGGCGATGAGGACCAGGATGGCCATGATGATCCAGGACAGGCGCTTCCCCCACGCGGTAAGGCGCGCTTCCGGGAGCGAACCCATCCGGAACCGGCCCAGCACGTCCTTGACGAGCAGGGAAGAGAGGCTGAGCAGGACGGAGTCGGCCGTCGACATGATCGCCGCGACGATGCCGGTGAGGACGAGCACGGTCATGACATAGAGCCAGAGCGATTCAGCGGCCCAGACCCGGAGCAGGCGGGGCATGACCTGGTCGGTTTCGACGCCCTCGAGGCCCGATAGCTGCGGGATGGCGAGGATCCCGACGAGCACGACCGCCGAGATGGTGACCAGGGGCATGAAGGCCATGAAGGTGAACGACCGCTTCAGGCTGCGAGTGCTCCGGGCGGCGAAGATGCGCTGAATGGCCTGGGGATAGACGGCGGCGGCGAAGCCTACCAGCAGGATGGTGCTGATCCAGGTACGGATCGTCTCTCCCCCGGGAAGCGCGGCTTTCGCAGGCTGATGGGCGATGACCCACGCCGTCGCTTCACCGAGGCGGTCGCTCCCCGCGACCACGGCGGCCAGCATGCCCAGCAGCCCGACGAAGAGGAGCAGGCCCTGGATGCAGTCGGTCCACGCCACGGCCTGCATGCCGCCGAGGGTCTCGTAGAACAGGATGATGACCGCAAGGATCACGACGCCCGCCCAGAACGGAATGGCGCCCCCGGATAGACCGGATACGATATGCCCAACCGCCAGGAGCTGCGCGAGCAGGTAGTTGGCGATGGCGACCACAAACAGCACGCCGGCGAAGAGGGTCAGTCCGGATCTTCCGTCCGCACCGAACCGATGGGTGATCCAGTCGCCCGGCGTCACGAAGTTGCCCCGCAGCGACGCGCGGTAGAGCGGCGGTGCGAAGAGCAGGTAGGCCACCACGATGGCCATCATGAACCCGACGCTCATGGTCCAGGCGTATCCCAGCCGGTAGGCCTCGCCGGGATAACCGATGAGCGTGTTGCCGCTGTACTGGGTCGCGTAGAGTGTGAAGAAGAGGACCAGGGCGCCCAGGTTCTTGCCCGCCAGGTAGAAGGAGGACATGGAATCGTCCCGGCGGCGGGACCGGGCCACGTATCCCAGGACGATCATGAAGACAAGGTAGGCGGCCAGGAAGGCGAAGGCGCCGGGACCGTAAGGCTGATCCGCCATGGGTTATCCGTCCTCCCGCCAGTACCGGTGTATCACGAACGCGGTGAAGCACGCGATGGCCAGGCAGGCCGCCAGGCAGATCACGACCCAGTACGGTACGCCGATCCAGACGGGTACCGGTTCGATCTCCGGGAGGTACCACGGTATGGAAAGGGCGAAGAGGGCCGCGTAGACGGCCCAGATCCAACGGGGAAAATGTCGGTCGGAAGGGAGAGGATTCATAGATGCATGCGGGGATGTATTCAGGGAAATTCGGTCCGTCACACTCGGACGTACTTGTGCACGAGGTTCTCCACGCCCACCTCGCCCACGTAGATATCGCCGTGCCGGTCGACCCATACGCTGTGCGCGCCGTGGGCTTGATCGACCGGTCCGCCCCGGACGACCCACTGGGCGATGAGCCTGCCGTCCATGTTCATGATGGTGACCCCGCCGCCCTCGCCCAGGAAGACCGTGTCTTCGTCATCGACGAACAGGCCGCAGGGCGCGGGACGCCCCGGCCATTCCGCGAGGAAGCGCCCCTCGGAATCGAAGACCTGGATCCGGTTGTTGGTCTCCCGGTCGGCCACGAGCAGGCGGCCGTCTGACACGGGGAAGATGTTGTGCGGGAGGGTGAACCGGCCGGGCGCGGCGCCCCTGCCGCCCCAGGATTGGACCAAGCCTCCCGACGGAGTCAACCGGTGCACATAACACTGCCCGTATCCGTCGGAGACGTACAGGTCCCCGCAGGCGCCCTTGACGGCGCGCGTCGGCATGTTGAAGGGTTTGCCCGGCTCTCCGGCCCGGTTCGGCTCTCCCAGCGTCTGCAGCAGTGTGCCGTCCGTCGCGAACACCCGGACGGTATGATCTCTGCAGTCCGGAATGAAGATCCTGTCCTCCCCGTCGATCCATATCTCGTGGGGCAGGGCCAGTATGTCGTGACCCCATTCGTCCAGCAGGTGGCCGTCCCGGTCGTAGACCACCACGGCGGGACTCGGCTCCCGGTCGACGACGTAGACCCGGTCCCGCGAATCCACGGCCACGGCCGTGGCGATGCCCAGCGTGCGCTCGGATCCCCACTCCGGCACCTTCTCGTAACAATAGTCTCCGCTCCCCCAGATCATGGTCCGCTCCTCAGGCGAAATGGCTTCAGATCTCTACTCGTGGACCTGCAAGGCGCTACGGCTTACCTGTCGAATCCGTCGGGTACAAAGGCTTTGTCCCGCATGATGGCACGGTATATACTTTGTCGATACACCGTCTAGTAGTCGATACACCGTCTAGTAATTGTCTATAAAGATGAACGACAGGAGTTTACTCATGGGCGTACTCGACAGCTTTTCCCTGGCCGGACGCATCGCCGTAGTCACGGGCGGCGCCGGACCGCAGTTCGGAAGCAGCATCTCCGAGGCCCTGGCCGAGGCAGGCGCCACGGTGGTCGTCGCTTCGCGAGACCTGGAAAACAACCGGCAGTTCGTCGCCGGACTGAACGAACGGGGATTCGACACCCACCCCGAGGCACTGGACATCACAAGTACCGAATCGATCGACGACCTGAAACGACGAGTAATGGACCGTTACGGCCGCGTGGACGTCCTGGTCAATAGCGCCGTGGTCGGCCGCGGCGGCGGTTTCGACGAGCAGACGCCGGACTACTGGGCCGCCAGCGCCCAGGGGAACATGGTGGGGCTCTTCGCCCTTTGCAAGGCCTTCGTCCCCGTCATGGCCGGCCAGGGCAGCGGGAGCATTATCAATATCTCGAGTATCTACGGCGTCGTGGCCAACGACCCCGGCCTCTACGAAGAAACCGGCATGAAGCAACCGCCGGACTACACCTTCGTCAAGGGGGGCATGATCAATTTCACCCGATACATCGCGAACTACTACGGGAAGCAGGGCGTACGGGCGAACTGCATCTGCCCCGGCGGGTATTTCAATGAACAGCCCGGACCGTTCGTGCAACGGTATGAACATCGCGTGCCACTTGGACGCATGCTGGACAACGAGGACCTCAAGGGCGCCGTGGTCTTCCTGGCCTCCGACGCGTCCGGGTACGTCACCGGGGTCGCGCTCATGGTCGACGGCGGCTGGACGTCGCTTTAGACGGACACGGACAGGCGCTTTCGGCCGAGGCCAGACGCGCCAGAAAGATCAGGCTTCCGGATCGATGACGGATTTGTCCTGGGGATAGTAGTCGATCGCCTGGCGGCCGTGATCCAGGTCGTACATGTCCCACGTGCTGTCGGACACACCGAAAACGATCTCGAACCGGATGCCGGGGTGGATGACCGCCCGTTCGAACACCCGCACCGCGTCACCGTGACTGAGGTGGTGGGGATGGCCGGGCAGGTCCCGCTGTTTCTGGAAGTTTCCGATGCGCACGCACACGACCTCCATGTCGAACCGCACCGCGTACATGTATCCCAGGCTTTCCCCGAAGACCTTGCTGATGGAATAGTAGCTCTCCGGACGCGGCGGCATGTCGATCCTGCGGTACACGTCCTGCGGATAGGGCGCCAGCAAGCCGGCCCTGCTGGCGAAGGCTACCCGGCGCACGCCATTGCGATTGGCCGCTTCGAACAGCGTATAGGTCCCGATGAAGTTGGCGTCCAGGATTTCCTCCCACGTCGCGCCGCCGGACGGATTTCCGGCCAGATGGATTATGGCGTCCATGCCTTCGGTGGCCTGGAGCACCGCGTCCATGTCGGTAATATCGCCGACGACCTCGTCATCCATTCCCGGTGTAGGCACCCGGTCGAAACCGCGGAGAGGGTATTTGTCTTTAAGTCCGTTCACGATGATCGTCCCGACGGCTCCCGCCGATCCGGTGACGAGTATGCGGGGTGTTTCGTTCATTCCGACTCCTTGCGCATGAAGGGTCCACGGCGTTCGATCCAGTCGTAGGTCTCCTGCCAGGATGAACTGCCGTCTTCTTCCCAGATGTCCAGCCGGATTCCCCGGATGTTGCCTTCGGTGAAACCGGTCAGCCGGTGGACCGAGGGATACCCGATGGTATAGTAGATGTTGCCGCTGGGCAGGCGGGTCTTCGCGATGTGCCGGGGAAGCTCGGTGATCGGGTTTCCGGCGATGCGCACCAGTTCATCTTCGTCGACGTCGACGCCGAGGCCCGGTCCCTCCGGCACGGGGGAACTGCCGTCCGCCACCTCGATCCGGCCGCCGGTCACGTCTTCTCCGTACTGGTCGTCCAGGTTGACCGTGTACATCACGTTGGGGATCACCGCGCCGAGGTGGAGCGCCATCGCCTTGCTGAGCGTGCCCCCGGTCAACTGGATCACGGTGGAAACGTTCGCCTCGGCACAGGCGAACCCCCGCTTCAGGCTCATGCCGATGCCGTGCTCGCCGACCATGTAGGCATCGGCGCATCCCAGCCCGATCTCCGGACCGCCGCCCAGCTGCGGCACGTGCATCAACAGGGGGATCGACGTCTGCTCGCGCAGGCGCCGCCAGCCGTCCACGTCGCGCCAGGCCAGCGGGTCCTCGATCACGCCGACGACGGGCGATTTCTCGAGGTTATCGACGATGCGCGCCACGTCGGCGAACGAGCGGTTGTGGTTGAAGTCGTAGTGCATCTTGAACCCGGGCGGGGCGACCTCTTCCACGGCACTGTTCTGTTCGTATACATCGTAGTACTCGCCCGTGTGCATCTTGAAGATCATGTACCCTTCGTCCGCGGCGCGCACCACCTCGGCGGCCAGTTCTTCGGGAGAGGCCACGCGGGTCCACGCCGCGACCGGCACCCGGTCCCGCACCTTCTGTCCCATGAGCTTGTAGGCGGGTTCTTCAAGATGTTTGCCCATGAGATCGTACAGCGCGCCCATGAGACCCACGGGATGGCCCGCGGCGATGTGGTCGAAGGGACTGCTGCCCGTCATGCGTTCCACGTCCCGAATGTCCATGGTGACGTGTCCCCGGCTGTCCCCGTAGCCCACCACGCCGTTGTCTGCCGTCACCTTGAAGATCGTCTGCGTATCGATAGTCCTGAACTGGACCTTCTTGTCGGCATTCCGTTCCGTGAGTTTCGGATTGATATGGGTAATCGCGATGTCGGTAATTTTCATGGCCTGCTTCTTTCCGTTAGGTTTCACCCTCCGGTGACCGCACCATTGGGCTTTATGGGTTAATTACAAGTGTATGTCAACGGTTCGCAAGCGATCTGGGCGCTCCCTCCTGGTTCACGCCGTCCCGAACGGTGGTGGCGATGGGCCAACACTGTCCGCCTCTTTTGCGGTACTCGTCTTCCGCCCCGCAGAGCCACGTGAACATCCGTGCGGCCGCGATGGCGCCCTGGAACTGCTCGAACACGCCCGCCGGCGGATCGAATTTGATCGTGTTGAAGTCGATGTCCTCCTCCGTGATCCAGTCTCTCCGCGGCGGTGCGGTCCGCCAGTAGTTGTACTTGAGCAGATTGCGGTATTTGCTCTTTCCCTTTGGACCGGAAGTGGCCCGCGACCTGCGGTGCCAGATCCCGTAGACGGTGAGAAAGATCGTGCCGGCCGGACCGGCCGACGATACGGTCCCCCGGATGGAGCCAAGATGGGCCATCATGGGCGCCTTGTTCCGCATGAAGTGCGACCCGGGCAGCACCACGGTAGGTCCCATGTCCTCGGTGCATTCCTCCGGATAGTAGAAGACCTGAAGGTATTCCAGCCGGTCCGTATAGATTGTGCCGCCGTCCCGGTGCCAGCTCTGGGGCTGGTCGAAGGGCAGGGGACCCCGGTGGTTGCTGATGATAAGCGGCAGGGTGAAGCCGCTTCCCAGAAGCGACCGGACGGCGCCCGCCGCCTGTGGGTTCATGAGCACGCCGTCCACGAAGAAGGACTCCTTCATGATGGGCGTGGGCTCGTAGGTACTGTCGACCCGGTCCAGGAAGTCGATGACCTGCCTGTTGACGTCGTCCGGCACCACACCGGGGAGCATCAGGTAACCGTTCCGGCAGAAATCGATCACCTCGCGGTCCGTCAGCGTCGGATCGCAGTCCATCTTTTCACCGTAAGGCGCTCCGGTCATCGCGTCCTCCATCTGCTATCTCCATCGCTCCAGCACGAACTCGTACCCGAGCCCGTAGTTATCCTGTTCACGCATGGCGAGGGACGTTTCGGGAAACTTGATGATGCGCCAGCCGTCGTCCAGGGCCTCCTTGATCGACCGGTACCGGAATTCGCCGTTGTCGTTGAGCCCGTCGGAATCCGTGCCGTCTTCGTAGATACTGATGCCGACCACCGCTGAATGGGGGTTGGTCGTGGGCGCCTGCAGGTAGAGCAGGCTCTGGCGCCCGTCACCCGGGCCGTGCTTCGCGTCGGCGTTTTCCGCCAGGGCGATCGCTTCGTCGATGTCCTCCCTGGTCAGCACGCCGTCTTCGAAACGTGCTTTGATCGTTTTCAACTGCTCGGTCAGTGGGTCCATCGTTCCTTCTCAGGACGGGTCGGCCAGGGCCTGCCGGAGTACGCCCGGGCCTGCCGGGGTCGGCCGGTGCCTGCCGGGGCTGAAGCGAGACTCAAAAGAGAAACTTGAGCAAACATAACCGGATGGCGGAAATGTGAAAAGAAGAAAACCTTGATTACCGGCGTGACGCCCTGACCATGAGCAGAAACATGCATTCTCCGCAGACCAGCAGCGTGGCCAGCGTGAGGTGAAGGACCTGCACCCCCGGCGGCAGGCCGCCGTAAGCCAGGACGACCCCCAGCGCGATCTGCAGCAGGATGGCGGCCAGGATGAACCGGGCGGCTGCGTGAAGCTTCCCGGCCATACCGTGTCGCCGCACCGCCCGGTAAAGGAGCACGCCGGCAATCAGGACCAGCCAGGAAGAAAACCGGTGCACGTGGTCGACGAGGCCCACCCGGGCCAGCCATTCGCCCCGGGGCAGGCCGCCGTCGTCCTTGATGAAGGGATCGATGCCCTCCCGTACCTGCGTGCCGATGAGGACCTGGATCGCCGTAACGGCCAGGAGCGCAAACCCCAGCCGCAATAGGACGGACCGTCCCCGCCCGGTGAGTTCGACGCGCAGGCGCTGTTCCATGGACTGGAAAGTCACGAAGAGCAGCAGGCACAGCAGGATGACCGCCAGGGCCATGTGGAGCGTAATGATCCCGGGCTGAAGGCCGGACCTGACCACCTGCCCGCCCAGCCAGCCCTGGAAGCCGACCAGCACGAAACACAGGCCCGCACAATAGAAGACCGCCGGTTGCGTCATTCGATATCGAAACGAACGCAGGAAGGTCACGAAGACGAGTATCCCGATGACGACGCCCACGAGTCGGTTGGCGTATTCGGTCCACATCTTGACCGGGTTGAAGTCCGCAGGATCGTAGCCCTTCTCGCGGACATAGGCCATGTCCAGTGCTTCCACGCTCGCCGGCGGCAGCCAGGAACCCCAGCACCTGGGCCAGTCGGGACAACCCAGACCCGCGCCCGTTATCCGTACCAGGCTGCCTACGGTGATCAGGAGTATCGTAGCCGCCAAGGTAGCGAGGGCCGTTTTCTGAAAGGCGTTCATGATTGGGCATCTTAGGCCGCCGCGCCTTTTTCGGCAAGGGATATCGGGTGGTGAAGGACGGGCCCGGCGGCGGAAATTCGGTTGCCAATCCGGGCGCGTCGATGTATCTTGTGCCGTGCAGTTCAAGGCGGTATTTCAAGGGGTATAGCTCAGCTGGTAGAGCGGCGGTCTCCAAAACCGTAGGTCGCGGGTTCGAATCCTGCTGCCCCTGTTCCCTGTCACAGGCCGAGCGCCACCGCGGCCCACAGGCCGAGCGCCACCGCAGCTCACAGGCTGGGCGCCACCGCAGCTCACAGGCCGGGCGCCGCCACGGCCGCCTTGACGGAACGGACGGGCCATGTCTTTCTTCGAAGTGGAAACCTGGATACCCAAGCCCGACCGGAAAGTCGACCACGACGAAATGATCCGTACCTGGTTCGCCTTCGTGGAGGCCCACAAAGACGACCTGTTCCCCGAATGGCGGTCCGCCCGCTACTTTCGCGAGGTGGAACGCAACTCCGGCCGGGCCACGGGCCGCTACGTGATGGTGTTCGAATACGTGTCCCACGAAGGATTCCTCGCGTACAAGGAACGACGCAGGGACTGGTCGGGGCCCTATGCGGAATACAAGAAAGTGGATCCCTACCAGTTCTTCGACCTGGAATCCGTAACCGAGACCTGTTGGATGCCGGAAGAGCAGGACCGTTGGCTGGATTTCACCTGAGGCCCATAAGATACCGCCATCGACACAGGGGTGGCCATGCGTAATCAATATATACTCACGCCGTACTTCCTGGACCGCCATGACGCGGCGCTCCTCGACCTGGCGCAGGACGACTGGACCATAAACGAAACCACGTTGCAGGGCGACAGCGAGATGGCCCGCACTCTGTGTGTGCACCGTCCCCTCGCCGACCGCGTCGCCGAAGCCGCGGAGGCCGGCAGGCGGCCGGTCAGCGTCGCGGGCGACTGTTGCGCGACCATACCGGTCATGGCCGGGCTGCAGCGCGCCGGGATTCAGCCCCTTTTCCTATGGCTCGACGCCCACGGGGACTTCAACACCTGGGACACGACGCCGAGCGGGTTCCTGGGCGGCATGCCGCTGGCGATGATGGTCGGACTGGGCGAGCAGACGATGGTCGAGAACGTGCGCATGGATCCTATTCCCGACGGAGACGTCATCATGTCGGACGGCCGCGACCTGGATCCCGGCGAGCGCAAACTGGTCGAAGCATCCCGGTTGCGGCATGTCCCTGACGTGCTCGGACTCCTTCACTGCGACCTGTCCGGCAGGCCGGTCTACGTCCATTTCGATACGGACATCCTGGATCCGTCGGAAGCGCCCGCCATGGGCTACCCGGCGCCGGGCGGGCCGCCGTCTCCCGACCTGGAGCGCGTGTTCCGCCACCTCGCGGAACACTGCGACATCGCCGCGCTCTCCATCTCGACCTGGCGTTCCAACATGGACGAAGACGGCCGCAGCGGGTCCCTGTGCATGAGCCTCTTCGAAATCCTGACCGGCTGACCGGCGATCCGGCTGACCGGCGATCCGGCTGACTGCGATCCTGCTGACTGCGATCCTGCTGACTGGCGAGTCCTGCCTTGTCTTCCACCGATACCCTCTTCAAAGACCTGATCGTCATCGAGGCCGCGAACGTGCTCGCCGGCCCCGCCGTGGGCATGTTCTTCGCCGAACTCGGCGCTACGGTGATCAAGGTGGAGAACATCAGGACCGGCGGCGACACGACCCGTCAGTGGAAACTACCGGCCGAAGACGAGCACTCCGATGTGTCCGCTTATTTCTCTTCGGTGAACTGGGGCAAGCGGTCTATCGGCGTCGATTTCTCGATTCCGGCGGGGTACGGGGTGATCGTGGACCTGGTACGGCGCGCCGACGTGTTTCTGCAGAGTTTCAAACCGGGCGATGCCCGGAAGTTCGGGCTTGATTACCCGGCCCTGCGCGGCAAAAACGACCGGCTCATCTATGCGGATATCACCGCCTTTGGCGAGGAGGACGAGCGGCCGGGGTTCGATGCCGTCCTGCAGGCGGAAACCGGTTTCATGGGCATGAACGGTACCGAAGCGAGCGGCCCGGTCAAAATGCCGGTGGCCCTCATCGACCTGCTGCTGGCCCATCAATTGAAAGAAGCCCTGCTGATCGCCCTCATCGAACGGATGCAGTCGGGGCGGGGCTCATACAACACGGTTTCGCTGTTCCAGTCCGGCGTCGCGTCCCTCGCCAACCAGGCCGCGAACTACCTGGTGGCAGGATCCGTGCCGGGCCGTACGGGTTCCGACCACCCGAACATCGCACCGTACGGGACGGTGTTCACGACCCGAAACGGGGATCCCGTCGTGCTTGCCGTCGGCACCGACAGCCAGTTCGAGGCCCTTTGCGAGGTACTGGGCATGCCCGAAGCCGCCGCGGACGCGCGGTTCGCCACCAACCAGCAACGCGTGGTCCACCGCGACGCGCTGAACGCGCTGCTGGCGCAACGAATGGCCGAATTGGAAAGAGACGACTTGCTGGATGAGTTACGGGCGCGCAGGGTGCCGGCCGGCGCGGTCCGGAACCTGGACGAGGTCCTTGCCCAGGATTCCGTGGAACCGTTGCTGCTTCAGGGGAAGCGAACCGACGGCGTACCTATTCGCGGCCTGCGCACGATCACCTTCGAAAACGACGCCGTGTCACCGCCTTCCTCGCTGGATGCGCCTCCGGCATTCAATGCCGACCGCCGGTTTGTGCTCGCCGACGTGCTGGGATATACGGAAGAACGGATTCTGGGACTGCAAAAAGCGGGGGCGGTCCTTTAAGTCTAATCGTTTCAAGTAAAACGGCCACTAATCCAATGACCGGATTTCGGTTGCTGGCATAAGGTAAATTGCCGTATATTAGCATGTATTTGAGGCGTGAGGGCGCGAAGCACGCTGTGCACTGATAGGTCATAATCCATTTTGCGCTTCAGAATGCACAGGGAAGCTGGATGGACGTTGATATCGCAGCCTATTGCGCGCGCATCGGAGTCAGCGGCCCATTGCCGCCAACGGCGGCGACACTGCGCCGCCTGCACTATGCGCACATGCTGGCCGTGCCCTTCGAGAACCTCGACATCCATTGGGGCCGGCCGATTGTGCTGGAGGAAGCGCGGCTCTTCGAGAAGCTCGTGACGCAGGGCCGTGGCGGGTTCTGCTACGAGCAGAACGGCCTGTTTGCCATGGCGCTGCGCGCACTCGGCTTCACGGTCGACCTGCTGGAGGCGCGCGTGGGTGCGAATCCCTGGGAGGACGGCCTCCCCTGGGACCATCTTACGCTGCGGGTCACACTGAAGGAACGGTGGCTGGCGGACGTGGGCTTTGGCGATGGATTCCGCGAGCCGCTGTTGCTGGACGAGGCGGGACCACAAGCGCACGCGGATGGTGTCTGGCGTGTGCAACACGACGGCTGTGAGGGCCTGCATTCGAGCCTTACGGCGGCCGGTGCCTGGAAACCCGAGTATCGCTTCCGGCTACGGCCGTGTCAACTGACGGACTTTACGCCCGGTTGCGAACATCACCAGCACTCGCCGGAGTCCCATTTTACGCAGAAGCGCGTGTGTTCGCTCGCAACAGAGACTGGGCGCATCACGCTGAGCGACCTGTGCCTGATCGAGACGGACGGGTTCCCGTCACGGGCTATCGCCGGCAGCGGCAAATCGGAAGCCCCCCGGCGCGAGGAACGGGACCTGGCGGACGAGGCGGAGTTTCTGCGGTTGTTGCGGGAGCGCTTCGGAATCAAAAAGACATGAGCGAATTAATCATTGTAGGAGACCGGGTACTCGTCGAGCAGCATGACGGCGAACAGCTCACCCATTCGGGACTTTACCTGCCCGCCACGGTGACCGAGAAGGAAAAGGTGGGGACCGGAAAGGTCGTCCGCGTGGGACCGGGGCACCTGATGCCCAATCCGGACTACAACGAGGGCGATCCCGTCACGAGACCGGCCGAATCGGTGCGCTATCTGCCGCTTCAGGCACAGCCGGGCGATTTCGCCTTCTACCTGCGCAAGGAGTCCATCGAGATCAATTACCAGGAGAAAACCTATATCATCGTCCCGCACAACGCCATCCTGGCGCTGGTGCGATCCGACGGCAACGTGCTGCAGGACCTCGAGGACCTGCTGGGCGAAGAGTAGCTTTTACTGAAACCGGTTTGTTAACCCGAAATAAGGAGCGTGAGCCAATGAACAGGACGGCGGCCTATAGCAGGGCACAGCAAGGCATACCCGTCGCGCAACTGGGTGTCGACGTGCGCGGGGCTTTTATCACTCGTACCTACACCCATCTTCTCGGAGCGATCCTGGCATTCGCCCTGATCGAGATCTACCTGTTTCAGACCGGCATGGCGGAGTCGATCGCCCGCGTGCTGCTCGGCGGGTCCTGGCTCATCGTACTGGGCGGGTTCATCATCCTGAGCTGGATCGCGTCCCATTTCGCGCACAGTGCGCAGACCAGGGGCGGCCAGTACGGCGCGCTGGGACTGTTCGTCGTGGGCGAAGCCATTATCTTCACGCCGCTGCTCTACGTCGCCGATTCCATGGCGCCGGGCGTGATCAACAGCGCCGCCACGGTCACGCTCCTCGGTTTCCTCGGGTTGACGATCGTGGCATTTCATACGCGGAAGGACTTCTCCTTCCTCGGCGGACTGCTGCGGTGGGGGTTCATCTGCGCTCTCGTGCTGATCGTGGCCAGCGTGCTTTTCGGTTTCCACCTGGGTACGATCTTCACCGTGGCCATGATCGTACTGGCGGGCGGCGCGATCCTCTACGACACATCGAACGTCCTGCATCACTATCCGGAAGACCGGCACGTCGGCGCGGCGCTTCAACTCTTCGCCTCCGTAGCGCTCCTGTTCTGGTACATTCTGCAGTTCTTCCTGTCCTCGAGAGACTAGAGACGACAGGACATAAGGTTCCAACTCACTAATCAGGAAGGAAGTTCCGGTATGTTCAACTACAAGCGTA
Source organism: Gemmatimonadota bacterium (assembly GCA_009835325.1). Classification (NCBI taxonomy): domain Bacteria; kingdom Pseudomonadati; phylum Gemmatimonadota; species Gemmatimonadota bacterium. Next base: position 26,651 of record VXWP01000011.1, read on the forward strand.
TGAAGACTTCGTTGTCCATAGGCCTGATGGCCCTGGTGCCGGCGCTGTTCGTACTGGCTTGCGAGGGGAAGGTAGGGCCGACCGGACCGGCGGGACCGGCAGGACCGGCGGGACCGGCGGGGGTCGCCGGACCACAGGGGCCACCTGGCACGGACGGCAACACGGGACCGGCGGGACCAATAGGCCCGCAAGGTCCGCCCGGCGACGTACGGATCATCGACCTGGACCTGGTCGGTTCGTGGAGAGCCGTAGGTACGGATCTCGCTCAGACCCTTGCCCAGAACTTACGGGATTTCCTGTTGAACATAGGGGGGCTGGACGAAGCGACCGCGGATGCCATCGTAGCGGAGTTCCTGGCTGAAATCGAAGCAGATCTGGCGAACTCGTCCCTTGGGACACTAACCCTGAATGCCGACGCCACCGCCACCAACCACCTGGATGAATCGGCTGTATGGTCGGCGAACGGCAGTGTACTGATCCTACGACAGGACGACACCGTCGTCTTTCTTGGTAACTACGTGGTCGAGAACGACCGACTGACGCTGACCCTGACCAAGGCTCATGTGCTGCAGTTGATCCAGGCCGAATCCGAAGAGCCTCCGACTCCTGACGAACTGATGTTCTTCGACGCCGTTTTCGGGGAGGATGGCGGGATCAGCTTCTTCTTCGAAAGGGAATAGCCCCGAACACCGCGTTCACCGAACACCACGTTGGCCGGACACCGCATTCACCAGACACGGTGTGCAAAGAACCCGGACCGCGGCCGGCGTCATCAGAAAAGGTACGCATGCACCCCAGGATCAGGACTATCGGCAGGGAAATCGTATCCTTCGGGCTCATCGCGCTGGTCCTGCTGGCGGCCCGGTCGACCCTGGCCGATCACTATACCGTTCCGTCCGGTTCCATGGAATACACGCTCCTGCCGGGAGACCGGATCTTCGTGGCCAAGTACACCTATGGTTTCCGGTTTCCTTTCACGGACTGGAAGCTTACCGAGGGGCGCGAAGTAGAACGGGGCGAAGTGGTGATTTTCGATTCGCCCGTGGAAGACATCCGCCTGGTGAAGCGGATCGTCGCCGTGGGGGGCGACACCGTGTCGGTCCGCGGCGGCCAGGTTTCCATCAACGGCGCACCGATGAGTTCCTACACGGATATGCGGGAGGAGCACTACGGCGAACGCCGGGTCCGCCTGAACCTCAGTTACAGCGGAGGGGAGGATTACGGTCCGGAGATCATTCCCCCCGGGCATCTCCTGGCCATCGGAGACGCCCGGGGAAACAGCAAGGACGGACGGGTCTTCGGTTTCATCTCAAAGGAAGCGGTCTACGGCCGGGCCGTATCCGTCTACTACCGCAGCGACGAAGGCCTCTGCTGGCTGAAGCTGTAGCCAGACGCGGTGCCTACTGCGTTTCGGTCTTCGTTTCCTCTGCCTCTTCCTGCTCTCTATCATCCGCGCGCTGCTGTCGCTGCATCGGGTTTTCCGGCGTCCGGCGACGCTGCTTGAACAGCTGGAAGCGCGTGGGTTTCGACTGCGGCGGCCAGACGTTGTTGCTCAGGTTGGTATCCGCGGTCTCCAGGAAGGGATCGAGGGTGATCCTTTCCACCTGCTGATCCATGACGAACACCTTGGTCACGCGGTCGTCCCGGTACCGCCAGATTTCCGCCGGAATCCGCTGCACTTCCTTCGTTCCGTCCTCGAATTCGAACTCCAGGATCACCGGCATGACCAGCCCGCCGACGTTCTCGAAGGTCAGTTCGTAGAAGTGCTTGCCGCTTTCCAGGATGGCCAGGTCCTCGGGGGACAGGGTCGCCAGGTAGCTTTCATACTCGTCCTGGTCGAGGATGGAAACCTCGAAGGGATCGTACCTGTTGTAGAAATCGACCAGCGTCGAGTCCTGCGCGACCATCGGGTCCGTGATATCGGTCTGGTTGCGCGCGTAGCTGATCCCCCGGTTTTCCTCCGCCCGGTCCGCCCGGGCGATCTCCTTCTCCACATCCGGGTTCCGCGTGTTGATCTGGAACCACTTCACGTCGCCCAACCCGAGATCGACGTGGTCCGTGCTGTAGAACCACCCGCGCCAGAACCAGTCCAGGTCCACCGCGGAGGCGTCTTCCATGCTGCGGAAGAAATCCTCTGGGGAAGGATGCTTGAACATCCAGCGCTGTGAGTAACTGCGGAAGGCATGGTCGAAGAGTTCCCGGCCCATGACGGTCTCCCGGAGGATATTCAGCGCGGTAGCGGGCTTGCCGTAGGCGTTGGGCCCGAGTTGGAACACGGACTCCGAATTGGTCATGATGGGGGATATGCGCTCCACGTCGCCCTTCATATAATTCACGATCTGGTGGGCGGGTCCGCGGCGGGACGGATACTCGGTATCCCATTCCTGTTCGGCCAGGTACTGGAGAAAGGTATTCAGCCCCTCGTCCATCCACGTCCACTGCCGCTCGTCCGAATTGACGATCATGGGGAAGTAGTTGTGGCCGACCTCGTGGATGATCACGCTGATCATGCCGTACTTCGTCCGCTCGCTGTAGGTGCCGTCCGGTTCCGGCCGGCCGCCGTTGAAGCAGATCATCGGGTATTCCATGCCGATGCGGTTCGTGTGCACGGAAATCGACGTGGGATAGGGATAGTAGAAGGTGTACTTCGAATAGACGTCCATCGTATGGGCTACCACCTTCGTGGAATACCGTTCCCACAGGGGGTTGCCTTCCTTGGGATAGAAGGACATGGCCATGACGTGCTGGGGGCCGGACATGACGCCCATGGCGTCCCAGATGAATTTGCGGGAACTGGCGAAGGCGAAGTCACGCACGTTATCGCCATGGAAGACCCAGGTCTTCTTCTCGGTCGCGCGGCCCTTCTCCGCTTCGATGGCCTCCGCTTCGGTCACGATCATGACGGGCTCGTCCGCGGTCCTGGACCGCTCGAAACGCGCCTGCTGCTCGTCGGTCAGCACGTCCTTCGGGTTCTGGAGCACGCCGGTCGCCGCGACGATATGGTCGGCCGGCACGGTAATGCTGACCTTGTAATCGCCGAAGGGAAGGGTGAACTCGCCCCGGCCGAGGAACTGCTTGTTCTGCCAGCCTTCGACCTCGTTATACACCGCCATGCGGGGAAAGTACTGGGCGATGGCGTAGAGATAGTTGTCGTCTTCCTCGAAGTATTCGAAACCGGAACGGCCGCCTATCTTCATACGGTCGTTGATGTTGTACCACCATTTGATCTTGAACGTGAAAGACCGCCCGGGCCGGAGCGGCTCGGGGATGTCCACGCGCATCATCGTATTGTTGATGGTATGGGGAAGCGGGTTGTCGCGCCGGTCCCGCACCCACTCGACCTTGAAGCCGCCGTCGAAGTCGTTCAGCAGCCTGCGCAGCTGGGCGAAGCTCATTTGCCCCGAGACCCGGCTGCCCGCGATCTTGCGCGTGTCCGAGTCCTGTGCCCGCACGTTCTGGTCGAGCTGCACCCAGAGGTAGGCCAGCTCGTCGGGCGAGTTGTTGTGGTAGGTGATCGTCTCGGTGCCGTAGAGGCGCTGCGTCACGTCGTCGAGCTCGATCTCCATCTCGTAGTCCGCCTCGTTCTGCCAGTACTGGTGACCCGGCGCGCCGGAAGCCGTCCGGTACACGTTCGGCGTCGGGGCTTCCTGCTTGATCTGGCGGAACTTGCTCCGGTTGATCGACTCAGGGCCCTTCTGGGCCATCACGGAGGTGGAAAGGCACGCGATGCTCAGCGCGCACACGTAGAAAAGCAGGCGTTTCGCCATGGATGATCTCCTGGTTTCTTTCAGTGTTGCGTTTCAGTCAATACAGATCGATATGAATTATGGAATATACGGTTTGGGCGGGCGCGTGTAAAGGATCATCCGGGGATGGTGAACTGCTCCACTAAACGACCTACGCCTTGGAGAAAAACATGGTCATGACCTCTATATCCTTGAACATGATCCTCAGCAGTTCCGCTTCCTCCTCGTCCTCCGTTTCAAGACCCACAGTAGCCAGCAGTGCAGCTACTGGAAACTGGAGTGCCAGCGTGGTGTCCGTAACCGTGTAACCCACACTGAATGTCTCGCCGTCTGATGTGGTGATGTTGATTCGATTGCCGGACACCTGGAACCGGTCAGGTGGCTCGTTATCGGCAACTACGGTGCCGTCGGCCCTGAAGTTAAGGGTAACGGAGAACGTCTCGCTGGTATCACCAAGCATGTCGGCTATCACCATGTCGGCCTGGCTCGCAGTCAGGCCTTCCCCGACAAGGTATTCCCGCAGGTTGGCTGCCAGTCTGGCATCGAAATCGTTCCCCGTGTATCTCCAGGTGCCGATCAATTTGGCGGCGGGATCCGGTTCCGGGGTCGGCGTCGGGGCCGTCGGCATGTCGTCATCGCCACAGGCCAATGTGAACATGACGGTCAGCATGAATAGAACACGCATGTCGTTTCTCCTGCGGGAAGGTCCCGCTATACTCGCCCGGGAGGACGGATATTCCGATCTGGTGTGTCGTCCGGCAATCTCGTTTCCCGCGGGGTGCTGCCTGGTCACTGAAGTAATACCGGAAGATACATGATATAAGCTCTTAAAATGAACTGTTTTGTACCTTTAATATGACAATACCGTGATATTTACCGATCATTCATGATTTAGGATGATTGTCCTCAAATGAGGTCGCAGACCGTTTACGTCCCAGTCGAAAACGCGATGGATAACCCCCGCGGACATCGAGGCAGGCATAGGGCAAGATCCGACAAAAGATTCGAGTTGCCTGCCTTGCCGAAATCGGATAACTTCGGTGCTCGTGGAAGCCGGCTCGAATATCATGTCGCGCGTGTCGCGCCGCACTGGCATATGGGAGGAGCCGAATGAAGTGGGGATACACCAGGATTGCCATGTCGGGTACGCTTCTGGCCGGTGGACTCCTTCTGGCGGCCGCCACGGCAGGTGAGGCCCGTTCGCTGGTCGCACCGCGCCACGCAACCCATCCCTTCTACATCAGCGTCTGCCAGGTCGATCACAACCCCGAATCCGGTGCGCTGGAGATGTCTTTTCGCATCTTCATGGACGACCTGGAACTGGCCCTGGAAACGATGGGCACGGATCGGCTGCACCTGGGAACGGAACGCGAAGTTGAAAAAGCGGATATTTACATTGACCGATATCTCGCGCGCCACGTCGTAATCGAGATTAACGGCCGTCGCGTCAGTGCCGCCTTTCTTGGAAAGGAAGTGGACACGGATGCGATCTGGTGTTACGTGGAGGTCGAGAACATCCCTGTGCTGGAATCGATGACCATGACGAATACACTGCTCCTCGAGACGTTTGAGGAGCAGGTCAATCTCGTGCACGTCAACGCCAACGGCCAGAAGAAGAGCCTGTTGTTCAGCCAACAACAGATTACGCAGACCCTGGACTTCTGAGCAGGATTCCCGGTCCCCTGCCAAAATCATCATCCCGTACCATGCCGCAGCACACGCGAAATGAAGCCCGCATCGTAGACCTGGATGAGTTCCCCGGCCCGAAGGCCAGGGAAGACCTGGGCGCCATCGTCGCCACCTCAGGGGGGTACGATCCGCTTCATCCCGGCCACGTCTCCTGCCTGCTGGAGTCGTCGGCCCATGGCGATACCCTGGTCGTTATCGTCAACGGCGACGGGTTTCTTCGCCGCAAGAAGGGCAAGCCCTTCATGGATCTCAGGGCCCGTTGCCAGGTCGTCTCCTGTATCCGCGGCGTGGACTACGTCATACCTTTTGAAATAGAAGACGACGATACGGTCTGCGAGGCCCTGAGGGTGATCCGGCCCCGCGTGTTCACCAAGGGCGGTGACCGGACCGACATGTCCAATATACCCGAGTGGAGCGTATGCAAGGAACTCGGCATCGAAGTGATTTCGGGGGTGGGGTTGGACAAGGCCTGGAGCAGTTCCGACTACCTGGAATCGTGGGGACGATTCTGGGCCGGTCGTACGGACCGCGGGTAGGGCCAAAAGGGTAATTGCTGCTTGTCCCGTGTCCGCTGCCGTCTTATAATCCTCGTTACACGAGAATCACCCGAATGCTCCCGGATGACCCGGAGGACAGCATGGCCAGCAGATACCGCGCCGCCGTGATCGGCCTCGGCCGCATGGGCAGCACCTTCGACGACGAGATCGACCAGGGCGGATCCATTTTCCTGCCTTACTGCCACGCGCCGTCCTACCATGCCGCGCCGGATGTGGACCTGGTCGCCGGGGCGGATCCCCACAAAGAGCAGAGCTCGATATTCGGCGAGCGCTGGGGCATCGAAGGTGGTCACCTTTATGCGGACTACCGCGATATGCTCGAGCAGGAGCGTATCGATCTGCTCAGCGTCTGCACCACGGCCCGGATCCGATCACAGATCGTTCAGGATGCCGCCCGGGCCGGCGTGAAGGCCATTTGGGCGGAAAAGCCCATCGCCCTGACCCTGGCCGAGGCGGACGCCATGGTGGAGACCTGCGCGAAGCACGGCGTCGCCCTGGCCATCAACTGCGCGCGGCGCTGGCATCCGTTCTTCTCCCACGCGAAGACCATGATCGAAGAAGACGAACTCGGCGAGATCGTACAGGTGACGGGCTACGGCCAGTGCGGTCTTTCCCACAACGGCAGCCACCTCATCGATATTGTCCGGTACATGGCGGGCGGCAGGGTCGAATGGGTGTACGGCGAGATGGAATCCGACGAGGCCGCGGCGGGCGAGAAAGATCTCATGGGCAACGGATACCTGGCCTTCGACAACGGGGTCCGGGCCTTTGTCCGCGGCATGCCCTGCGGGATCGCGAACTGGGAGATCGACGTCCTTGGCACGAAGGGCCGCTTCCGCTCCATCGCGAACGGGCAGGACGCCGAACTGGTGAAGCTGCATCCCGGCGGTCCGCGGGGCAGAGGCGTGCCCGCCCGCATGCCGTTTCCCTGGCCGGCCCGGTACCCATCCATGGGGCTGACCATCGTCGCGGACCTGATTTCGGCCGTCGAAAACGGCCATCCCCCGAAGTGTTCCGGGGTGGACGGGCGCGAGGCCCTGGAAGTGGCCATCGCCCTCCGGGAATCCCATCGAAGGAAAGGGCAGAAGGTTCACCTACCCGTGCCGGATCGTGAACTGGGCATCCTGTCCGCCGAAATACACCAGGACGACGTACCGGCGCGCGTCCGGCGCCTGCGGGGTTAGTGCGGCGCGCGTCCGGCGCCTGCGGGGTTAGGAGACCGAATGAAGCTCGGGTTCGTGACCTACCAGATCGGCCGGGACTGGGACGTGCCGGCCATCATCGACATGTGCGGAAGGACGGGTTTCACGGGCGTGGAACTCCGCACGACCCATGCCCACGGCGTGGAATCCTCGTTGAGTGCGGGCGAGCGTTCGGAGGTACGGCGGCGTTTCGAGGACGGCGGCGTGGACCTGGTGGGACTTGGAACGGCCTTCGAGTATCATTCGGTCGATCCGGACGAGGTGCGGTCGAACGTGGACGGAACCGTCGAGTATGCGAAACTGGCGGCTGACCTCGGTTGTCCGGGCGTCAAAGTGCGCCCCAACGGCCTGCAAACCGAAGCGGGCATTCCCGAAGAGGCGACCCTGGAGCAAATCGGGAAAGCGGTCGGGGAATGCGCGGAAGCGGCCGGCGGCCTCGGCGTGCAGATCCGGGTCGAGGTGCACGGCAAGGACACCCAGGAGCCGCGGCGCATGCGCGCCATCATGGACCACGCGGACCATCCCAATGCATATGTCTGCTGGAACTCGAATTTCGGCGAAGTGGTTAACGGATCCATCGAGACCAACTACCGGCTGCTTGCCCACAAGATCGGCCTGGTGCACATCACCGAGATCTATCGCGCGGAATATCCCTGGCGGGAGCTCTTCCGGTTGCTTCAAGCGGACGGTTATGAAGGATACACGCTTGCGGAAATCGCCCACAGCCCCGAACCCGAGCGGCTGATGGGCTACTACAAGGCCCTCTGGGAAGTGTACCAGGCGTAAGCGACCGCTGGGCGCGTGCCAACGCTTGAGTGCCCGTGTGGCGCAATCCTTCGATTCCGGTCCATAATGAAAGGGATCTCCTATAAATGACGACGGCACAGAAGATATCGCAGGAGGCGGTCTACCGCAAAAGGACGCCGGGATCCTGTGAAGCGTTCAAGCGCGCGGGTGAAGTCATGCCCGGCGTCGCCAAGGGCGCCTACTACTACGCGCCGTACCCGGTCACCATCGCGCGGGCAGAAGGCTGCCACCTGTACGACGTGGACGGCAACCGGTACGTGGATTTCGCCAACCACCACACGACGCAGATCCTGGGGCACAATCACCCGGCCGTCGTTCAAGCCGTGGAGCGACAGCTGGAGCAGGGCATTGCAGTGGCCGCTCCCATGGGAATCGAAACGGTGCTGGCGGACGAGCTGTGCCGGAGAGTGGACTCCCTGGAGATGGTCCGGTTCTGCAACTCCGGGACGGAGGCGACCCTCCACGCGATCCGGCTGGCGCGGGAGTATACGGGCCGTCACCTCATCGCCAAGTTCGAAGGGGGCTACCACGGCAGCCACGACGCCGTCGAAATCAGCACTTCACCCGATCCGGCGAAGGCGGGTCCCGCGGATCGGCCGGTGCCCGTGGCCAGCGCGGGAGGCATGCCGCCCAACGCCACCGACAACGTCGTCATCCTGCCCTTCGACGACGAAGCGGCCGTCGAGGCGATTGTCGCGGAGAAAAGCGACGAACTGGCGGCCGTGATCCTCGACCCGAAGACGGGCGTCATCCCCCAGCGATTGGACTTCGTGAAGGCGGTACGCGAGATCACCGCACGTCACCGCGTGCTCCTGATCCTGGACGAGATCGTGGGATTCCGCGCGTCACCGGGCGGGGTCCAGGCCCAGTGCGGCATTCTGCCCGACCTGAGCACCTACGGAAAGATCGTGGGCGGTGGGTTTCCCGCGGGCGCTTTCGGCGGCCGCAGGGAACTGATGTCCCTGCTGGATCCCACCCAGGGCAAGGCCCGGGTTTTCCAGAGCGGATCCTTCAGCGCACACCCCGTCACCATGGCCGCGGGCCTCGCCATGCTGGAAGTGCTGACGCCCGACGTGTATACAAGACTCGACCGTCTCACCGATCGTCTCGTGCATGGTCTTGAAGACGTGTTCGCCCGCACGGGTACCGTGGCGACGGTGGCCGCGTCCGGCTCCACCTTCAGCATCTATTTCACAAGGGAACCGGTCCGAACCTACCGCGCCGTGGCGGCGGCCGACAAGGGACCCGTGGCCGCGGTATTTCTTGGCTTGCTGAACCGCGGTTACTACCTGTCGAACGGCCTCGCCATGAACTGCCTTTCCGCGGCCATGGACGAATCGCATGTCGACGGTCTCGTCGAGGCGGTGGCCGGTACGCTGGAAGAAATCTGACGTTCCACCTGGACAGCACGGTCCGCCTGGCCAGCACAATCCGTCTGGACTGAATTCACCGACCATCTATTCATCACAGGAAAAGAACCATGCACTATTCAATCAAGTATGCTGCCGCCCTGCTCGGCGCCGTCTCCGCCTTCTTCCTGGTCCCCTTGCTGATCGCGGCGCAAGGCGGTTCCGGGGAATCGGCCGCGCGGCCCCTTCCGCCGGACGCCTCCCCTCGGGACCAGCAGGTCTTCAGGTACATGAGCCCGGAGCCCCGCACCCTCGATTCCGCAATCAACGACTACGACACGGAAGACACCATCATCCCCTTCGAGCCCCTGCTCCGCCGCGATCCGAACTGGAATCCGGAACCCGCGGCCGCGGACAGCTACACGTCTTCCCCGGACGGCAAGACGTGGACCTTCCACCTACGCCAGGGCGCGAGGTGGAGCGACGGCCGGCCCGTTACGGCCCATGACTTCGTCTACTCCTTCCGCCGCATGCTGGACCCGGAAGAGGCCAACCCCTATGGGTTCTTCTACCACGACTTCAAGAACGCCAGGCCTATCAACCGCGGCGAGATCAAGGACCTGACCCAGCTGGGCGTCCGCGCGGCCGACGATCTCACGCTGGTCATCGAAACGGAGAAGTCGGCGCCGTACCTTCCCTATATCGTTTCCTATGGGAATGCGCTGCCGGTGCCGCCCTGGCAAGTCGAGAAGCACGAGAGGAAATGGACCCGCCTCGAGAACATCGTCTCGAATTCGGGGTTCAAACTGTCGGAGTGGATCACCGGAAGCCACATGACCCTGGTTCCGGACCCCATGTACAACGGTCCCCACAAGCCGTACCTGGAGAAGGTCATCCATCCCTTCCGCAACGCGGCGGTGGCCACGGTCCTCGCCTACGAGAACGACGAGGTGGACCGCGAACTCGTTGACGTGACCGACATGCCCCGCATCCTGGCCGATCCCGAACTCGCGCCGGACCTGGTCAAGATAGCCGCGCGGGCCTCATGGTATCTCTTCTACCGCACCCGGCAGCCGCCCTTCGACGACGTGCGGGTCCGGGAAGCCTTCACGCGGGCGATCGACCGGGAGGTCATCACCAGTATCCTCCTGGGCGGCACGGCCGTCCCCGCCTACTCCATGATCCCGCCCGAGTTCGCGGAGTACAACGGGCCGGCCATGAAACCCTACCAGACCTACGATCCGGCAAGGGCCCGGGAACTCATAGCCGAGGCCGGTTATCCCCGCGGCAGAGGGTTCCCCCGCCAGGAGATGTGGCTGCGTGCGCCGAACCCCACCATCAAGCGGATAAGCGAGGCCATCATGGCCATGCTGAAGGAGAACATCGGGGTCGACGTGACGATCCGGAGCGCCGACCGGACCATGTACATGAACAACATGTATAACTGGCGCATGAACCTGGGGCTGATCGTGTTCTACGCGGATTACCTGGATCCCCGCAACATGCTCGACATGATCTGGCATTCGCAGCCTCAGGGGTATGGCCGTTCGGACTGGACGAACGTCGAGTTCGACCGCCTGGTGGAGGAGGCAGCCGCGGAACTGGACAGGGACAGGCGGCGGGCGCTTTACGCGGAGGCGGAGGAGATCATGGTGTCGGACTACGCCGGGTCCTTTCTCTTCCATCCGGTGTACCTGGAACTCAGGAAGCCCTGGGTCAAGGGGATCGCGGAAAACCCCGACGGTACGGTCGGCGCCATGGACTATACGCGGGTCTACATCTCCCGTTGAAAACCGTCCGTTGTAAACCGCCCGTGGGAACGCCCAGGTGCGATAGGGCGGTGGTACAGATCCGTACGGTACGGTGCGGTGCAGATCCGTACAAACAAACTCAAACAAAAGGCCTCCGCGCGAATCCCTTTCACGCGGAGGCCTTTCGATTTTCGGTCCGTTTCTGATTGTTTCTTCGGCTTGATCGGCCGGATCAATCCGGATGTCGCTTAACGGATCGCGTCCTTCATCTGGGCGACGATGTTCCGGAGTGACGCGGCGTTCCTGGCCCGGGGCGCCAGTCTCAGATAGTTCTCGTAGGACCTGATCGCGTTCGGATAGTCCTCGCGGGTCTGGTACAGGATGCCCAGGTTGTAGTGCCAGTTCGCCTTCTTGTCGTTGATGCCGATCGCGGCCCGGTAGGATCTGATCGCGTTGCTGCTGTTCTTGAGCTTCTGGTATGCGCTGCCCAACGCGCCGTGGGCGTCTGCGTATTTGGCATCGATCTCCGTCGCCTTCCGGAACGACCTGATCGCGTTGGAGGTCTGGCCCGCCTTCTGCTGGGAAAGGCCGAGGTTGTAGTACGCTTCCTTGTAGTCCGCCTTCAACTCGACGGCTTTCTGGAACGCACCGATGGCGTTCGTAAACTGTCCTGCCTTGAAGTAGGCGATGCCGAGATTGTAGTGACGGGGAGGATCGTCCGGCATGGCGTCCACTTTCGTCTTCGCGTCATCTATCGTCTGGGCCTGAATGGCAGGCGCCGCGACCAACGCGACCAGGACCGTGAATACGGCAAGACTTTTCAACTTCATGATGCGTGTCATCCTCATTCCTCCGTTGGATAACTGAGCGTTACAGGACACTGAGTATTTATGGACAAAGCGAGGTTTTCGGCGTATATTGTATCCAAGTAAGATAAGATATGCCATTTGGCCTGAATAAGCAAGTTATATTCTCGACTTTCAAGCATACTCAACGGAATCGAAGCATCAAGGAGGCCATCGATGACCAGGTACACCGTCGATGATTTTCTGGGAGACGCCCGGCGGATCGTGCGGGAAAACGGGATCAGGCACGGACTGGAATCGATCAGGAAGAACACCGAAAGGCTGCTGGGCCAGTCCGACCTGCTGGAAACCTATGTGAACATGGACGAATACGAAGGCCACACGGTAATCGGCCATGATCCCGAGACGGATATACACGTCATCGTCCATGGAGGTCAAAAGGGCGGCACTTCCCCGCCCCACGATCACGGTCCCTGCAGCGTGATCTACGGCAACTACACCGGGCATACCCTGATGCGGCGATGGAATCGGCTGGACGATGGAGGATCGGAAGGACCGGCCCGCCTCGAGGTGGCCCGGGAGTATACCGTGGGCGCCGGGCAGGCGACCGCCTTCGCCGAGGGGGATATCCACTCCATCGACTATCCCGACGGCGCCTTCTTCGTCCGCGTTACCGTGGGGGACGTGGAAAGGCAGAAGACGCGCCGCTTCGATCTCGAGCGGGGTATCGTGGAGATCGACGACCGCGCGGCACGCACCGGATAGCCGCCGCAACCCACGGTCCGTGCCCGTACCATGTCGCTAGCCAGATCCCGTCCACCCGATCAGGCGCCTGTCGACCCATGTCCACCCTCGAACAAAAAACCGGACAAGTTCCGGTAAAACCCACCGATATCGTTCCGCCCGACCGGCTGAGCGAACTGTTGCGTCGACGCAACCTGCCGGGTTTCGTATTCCTGGCCGGGCATCTGGCGGCCACCTTGCTCACCGGATACCTGGTGTCGCTTACCCTGGGCACCTGGTGGCTGGCGCCGGCCCTGCTGGCCCATGGCGCCGTCGTGGTGCACTGGTTCGCGCCCTTCCATGAATGCTCTCACGGCACGGCCTTCAGAAGCACGGCGATGAACCGGATCGTGGGGTGGGTCACCGGCACCGGGCTGTTTCTCATCCCCGCGTACTTTCGCTACGAGCACCTGGCCCATCATTCCCACACGCAGATCACCGGGGACGATCCCGAGATGATCCCCATGGCGGAAAGCCTGGGCGGCTATCTCTGGTACGCGACGGGCATTCCCTATTTCTACAGCAACCTGACCGCCCTGGCGCGGATGCTCTTCGGGCGGTTCAACGCGGTCGAACGCAAGTTTCTGCCGGGACGAGCACGTGGAATCGTGGTGATGGAGGCCTGGAGCATGGTCCTGGCCTACGGCGCGCTGGCGGCCGTATCGGTCTGGTTCGACACGCTGGCCGTGGTCCTGTTCTGGCTGGCGCCCCGTTTCCTGGGCGAGCCCGTCATGCGTCTCATCCGCATGTCCGAGCACACGGGCTGTCCCCGCGTCCGCCACATCCTGCTCAACACCCGGACCGTGCTGACCATCCCCCTGGTCCGGTGGCTGAACTGGAACAACGCGTACCACGCCGAACACCACGCCATTCCCACCGTGCCCTTCCACGCCCTCGGCGACCTGCACCGGATCATGGGCCCCCACTTCGAGGAAGTACGGCCGGGATACGTGAATACGCAACTGCACCTGATGGCAAACGGAATGAAAAACAGCGGCGCGAAGGGCGGCTGACCGAAGGCTAGCCGTCGGCCGGTTCCGGGGCACCCTTTGGCGGCACGACGCACAGGAACCCGAGCGGTTCCTCGCCGACGCTCTCGAACTGGTGCTGTTCGTTAGGGGCGATGTACACCACGTCGCCCGGTCCCACGTCGTGGACGTCCCACCCGATAAGTACTTTCGCCCGTCCCCGTAGGATGTAGATGCCGTGGTCGTGGGGATGGCGGTCGAAGGAAGATTGCCCGCCCGGTTCGATTTCGAAGTAGCGGACGGAAAAATTGTTCGCCCCGTCGTCGGGACCGATGACTACACGCACCGATCCGCCCACTGCCCCGCCTTTGCTGTAGGGCTGCTTCTCCACGCCGGACCAGTCGTTCGCTCCTTGCTGTCCCTGGTGCTTATGGACGACACCCATTTCAAGCCTCTTAGCAAAACGGCCTATTCACGATTAAGTGAACGCACTACATGAAGTTCCGCACGCCGCTGCCGTGCAGTTCCGAGATGCGTTCGGCATCCTGGCGGTCGAAGCCGATGGCTACCAACTCGCGTACCCGCTTGTGGTGCATTTCCTCGTATAGCCCCATCACCGCGTCCCGTCCCCGCGCCAGTTGCTCCGGGTGCGAGCCGCCGCCGGCCAGCGTCATCATGGCTTTCAGCACGAAGGGGCTGGAACCTGAAGCCTGCTGGAGGAACAGGGTCCGCTCCTCGGCCGCCCGCATCAGATCGTCCTTTATCGAGGGATCCTGCTCGATGTGGTAGGCGAAATGGGATATGCCGTACCCGACGTGCCGGCCCTCGTCCTGGCGCGCCAGCTTGAATGTCCGGGCGGTCACCGGGTCGGGCGCGACCTGCTCCAGGAACATGAGGAGTTCCATGAAGGTTCCCTCGCCCAGAACGTGCATGAGAAAGGAACCGTTCGAGTAGTCGTCCTGGGCCAGCAGGCTGCGCAGGGACCATTCGGTCGCGGCCGAGACGTACTGCAGGCCACCGCCGTTGGCGAGGGCGCGCTTGGTGAATACCTCCGCGTGCCGGGCCTCGTCCATGACCTGCGTGGCCAGGAAGAGGACCACCTCGGAGAACTGCGGATCGATACGGTTCATGAACTTGGCTGGCAGGTACATAGCCAGGTACTCGTTCTGGATCAGGAAGGTCATGACCTGGCACACCGCCTGCTCCAGATCGTCCGGCAACACGGGCAGGTCATCCCACGGGATGTCCGTCGTGGCGTCCCACTGCCCCGCCTTGCCCTGCTCGTACAGATCCGCGATGTTATCGGCCCATACCAGCTTCTTCTCCCGAATGGCAAACCCGAAATCGGGCGTTCCGGGATCGACGACCGAACCCCGCTGCGCCAGGCCGTGTCCGTCGAACGCCACTTCCGGCACTTCGCCTGCCCTGCCGACCTGGCAGTCCCGCATGAGGATGCCGCGGCCGTCCGCGGGTTTCACGCGGATGCCTCGGTCTGGCTCGTCCCAATCGGATGTATCGGGCAGTGGAATAGAGAAGTCGTCGGACTTGAGTTCGCCGGACCTGGATTCTTCGGACATGGGGTCTTCGGACTTTTTGTTCTCGGACATGTTCAGACCTGTTCCAGTGCGAAAATTGACTTAATGATTCTCGGCAAGTATATGTATGATACTGGGTTTGCCGGTCGATGACAAGATGAAGGTGGGAAGGACGATTCATGAATCTGTCGAGGCTTCGGGTGTTTCGCCTCTGGCGCGTAATGGCACGGCGTTTCAGGCAACGCCTGCACGCCAATATCGAACGCATGCGGACGACCGACCAGGTCTTCATGATCAGCGCCGCGGTACTGATCGGCGTGCTGGGGGCGGGAGGAGCCATCGCATTCCGCGAGCTGATCATGTTCATCGAGTCCGTGGCCTGGGGCGGTGGATTGTCCGACCGTGTTTCACTCACTACGCTGGCGGTGCTCACGGTACCCACGGCCGGCGGGCTGATCGTCGGCGTCCTGATCTACTTCAGCACCCGGGAAGCCCGCGGACTGCCCGATGTCATGGAAGCCGTGGCTCTTCGCGGCGGACGCATAAGGCCCCGGGTCGCCGTGGAGACCTCGCTCGCCACCGCCATCAGCATAGGCTCCGGGTTGTCGGTGGGCCGCGAGGGTCCCATCGCCCAGATCGGCGCCGCCATCGGCTCCACCTTCGGCCGTCTGACGCACGTCAACGTCCATCGCATGCGCACCTTCGTGGGCTGCGGCGCGGCCGCGGGCATCGCGGCGACCTTCAACACGCCGATCGCCGGCGCGCTGTTCGCCCTCGAAGTCATCCTGGGCAATTTCTCCTTCAGCCGGTTCAGTCCCATCGTGATCTCCTCGGTGGTGGCTACCGCCATTTCCCGCCATTTTCTGGGCAACCAGCCGGCCATCATCGTGCCCCCGCACGGCGTGAACCACCCGCTCGAATTCGTTCTGTACGCCGTACTGGGCATCCTGGCCGCCATCGTGGGCACCCTCTTCGTCCGGGCGCTTTACGGCGTGGAAGACCTCTACGGAAAGGTGCCGCTTCCGGATTACCTGAAGCCGATGACCGGAGGCCTGCTCGTCGGCGCCCTGGCCCTGCTCTATCCCCAGATCCTCGGCGTGGGATACGAGACCATGGACCGGGCATTGTTCTCCGAACTGGAATGGCAGTTCCTGCTCATCCTGGTATTCATGAAAATCGCCGCCACGTCCTTCTCCCTGGGATCGGGCGCCTCGGGCGGCGTGATTGCCCCCTCCCTGTTCGTCGGCTGCATGCTGGGCGGCGCTTTCGGCGCGCTGGTCAACCACCTGCTTCCCGGAACGAGCGCCACCGACGGCGCGTACGCCCTGGTGGCCATGGGCGCGCTGGTGTCTTCGACCATCCGGACCCCCATGACGTCGATCCTGATGATCTTCGAAATGACCGGTAATTACGAGTTGATCCTGCCGCTGGCGATCTCCGTCATCGTCAGTACGGCGCTGTCCGCCTACCTGCTCAAGCCTTCGGTTTACACCTTGCGCCTCCTCAGGAGAAACGTGGACCTGGAAAAGGGCCAGGAGACGAACATCCTCAGGTCGCTGACCGTCGGGCAGGCCCGGGTTGCCTCTTTCGAGACGATACCGCCGCAGGCGCCGCTCGACGACCTCATGTCCCGCCTGGCCGATAGTACGGATACGGAGTTCTATATTACGGACGGTGAGGAGCGTTACCAGGGAACGGTCACCTTCGACCGCATCCGCAGTCTCGTCGCGTACGGCGAGGATCTCGAAGGCGTCATCGTGGCCCACGACATCGCCCAGTTCGACCTGCCGACAGTCAACGACGGCGACACGCTGGACCGGGTCATGCTGCTCTTCGGTCGGCACCAGGTAAACGCCTTTCCCGTTGTCGAGCCGGACTCGGGGCGCCTGGTCGGCGTCATCAGCCGAGAACACGTCATGGACGCCTACAACCGGGAGACGGCCAGACGGGACCTGGCCGGTGAATTCGGGAGCATGGTAGACACGTTGAGCGGCGGACAGGTCGTGCAGCTGGGAGACGCTTACGCCATGGTGGAAATCAACGCGCCCCGGCGGTTCATAGGAAGCAGCATCCGGCGCCTTCAGATCCGCAGCCGGCACGGTGTGCAGATCCTGCTTATCAGGAAACGGGAGCACGGGGACGGTCAGGACGCCCAGTCGAAACCGGCAGACCAGGCAGACCAGGCGGTCCAGGCCGGCCAGGCGAACCGGGACGGCCAGGCGCACTTCGTCCCTGCGCCGGACTATGTGATCCAGGAGGAAGATGTCCTGCTCGTCGCCGGGGAGCGCGATCGCATAGATCGTATCATCCACCTGTAATGTTTAGTAGCCAAATGTTTAGTTGACATCATACTATTACGTCCTATTATACGAATCGCATACTCGCGACGAATCGTTAACATCAAGAGGTTCCTTTTCTGTCACATCACATCCACATCATGGGAGCGTGAAAATGGGTACCTTTATGTTACGCAGATTCCCCGTATGGCTGGCGGTCCTGATGCTCGCGGCCTTACCGGCCGCCGCGCAGGAGAGCGGTGATTCGGCCGTTTCCGGCCTGGTCGAAATCTCGGGGTTCGTAGACGCCAGCTACACCTACTCCAATCTCGATGATTCGAACACCTTCGGTCTCGATCAGGTGGAGATCGATCTATCGAGGAACCTGGGCGATATCGGCTCGTTGCGCGCGGACCTGGAATGGGTGAGCGACGGCGAAGGCGGGTTCTCCCTCGACGCGGAGCAGGGGTACGTGACCCTTGATCTCGGCATGGGCCGCGGGGAGGGGAACTACCCGACCCTGACCTTCGGCAAATTCAACGCGCCCATCGGGTTCGAGCTTCTTGACGCGCCGGACATGTACCAGTACTCCCACGCACTGGTCTTCGATAATGGATTGCCCACCAACCTGACCGGCGCCATGCTGTCCATGGACCTGGGCGGCGGCATGGACGTGGTGGTCCACCTGTCCAACGGATGGGACCAGAACGTCGACACGAATACCAACAAGATGATCGGCGGCCGGCTCGGCTACAGCCACGAGGAGTTGGGCGGCATCGGTTTCTCGGCGATGCGCGGCGACGAAGAGGGCTTGGTCGGCAACCTGACCGTCTACGACGTCGACCTGACCCTGACGCCGGCGCCCGGACTCATCATCGGCGGGGAGTACAACAACGGCAAGACGGAGCTTGACCAAGTTAACGTAGAAAACAGCTGGAGCGGCTACATGGTGATGGCACACTACAGTCTTACCGACGTCATGGGGTTGACGGGCCGGTACGACTACTTCAGCCGGGACATTTCGCAGGTTGCGGCACGCCGCAGCGGTGCGCAGGATCATCCACCGGGCAACGTGGAAGTATCCCAGCAGGCCCTCACCATCGCCCCGACGTTCGCGCTGACCGATGGGCTCGGGTTCCTCATGGAACTCCGCCGGGATTTCTCCGACGAAGCGATCTTCTACAATTCGGAATCGGGGAAATCGGAAAAGTCGATGGTCAATTTCGCCTTCGAGATGACCTATTCGTTCTGAGTCGGACCTGATCCGTGAGTTTTACCATCACACCATGGGAGCGCGTATATGGGTACCTTCTTGTTACGAGGAATCCCCGCCTTGCTGGCGGTCCTGATACTCGCCGCCTTCCCGGCCGCCGCGCAGGAGAATGAAGATTCGGCCGTTTCCGGCCTGGTCGAAATCTCGGGGTTCGTAGACGCCAGCTACACCTACAACAGTCTCCATGATTCGAATACCTTCGGCCTCGATCAGGTGGAGATCGATCTGTCGAGGAACCTGGGCGATATCGGCTCGTTGCGCGCGGACCTGGAATGGGTGAGTGACGGCGAGGGCGGGTTCACCCTCGACGCCGAGCAGGGTTACGTCACCCTCGATCTCGGGCTGGGTCGGGACGAGGGGAACTACCCGATCCTGACCTTCGGTAAATTCAACGCGCCCATCGGGTTCGAACTCCTGGACGCCCCGGACATGTACCAGTATTCCCACTCGCTGGTCTTCAGTAGGGGACTGCCCACCAATCTGACCGGCGCGATGCTGGCCATAAATCTGAGCGGCGGCATGGACGTGGTGGTCCACCTTACGAACGGGTGGGACAATAACGTCGACGCGAATTCCAACAAGATGTTCGGCGGCCGACTCGGTTACAGCCACGAGGATATGGGCGGGATAGGCTTCTCGGCGATGCGCGGCGACCAGGAGGTAACGGTCTTGAATTCGGCCGTCGAAGATCCGGTCGGCAATCTGACCGTCTACGACATCGACCTGACCCTGACGCCGGCGCCCGGGCTCATCATCGGCGGGGAGTACAACTACGGCAAAAGAGAACTGGAAATTTGGGACTCGGAAACCAAGTGGAACGGCTACATGGTCATGGCGCACTACAGTCTTACCGACGTCATGGGATTGACGGGCAGGTATGACTACTTTAACACCAGCACCAGAACCGTCACCTCCTCCGCCCCCGGTTTGATTCATACATTCGAATCGGATAAGACCCATCAGGCCCTCACCGTCGCCCCGACGTTCGCGCTGACCGACGGCCTGGGGTTCCTCATGGAACTCCGCCGGGATTTCGCTGACGCTGCGATATTCGGGGATCCGGATGAAGGTGAGCAGGAAAAGTCGATGGTCAACTTCGCCTTCGAGATGACCTATTCGTTCTGAGTCGAATCTGATCCGTAGGTTTTTAACATCACATCATGGGATCATGAAAGAGGTACCTTTGTGCTACGTAGATTCCCAGGCTGGCTTACGGTCTTGATGCTCGCCGCCTTCCCGGCCTCCGCACAGGAGAATGGTGATTCGGCCGTTTCCCGCCTGGTCGAAATCTCGGGATTCGTAGATGCCAGTTACACCTACAACAATTCCGATGATTCGAATACCTTCGGCCTCGATCAGGTGGAGATCGATCTGTCGAGGAACCT
>VXWP01000012.1:0-14686 GCA_009835325.1 Gemmatimonadota bacterium
GAATACGGATATACATAATAATATACGCAATTGTGAAGCGAATTTTAAAATTCCGTAACTTGAGTAAATATCAGTAGTTACGATCAGCCGAGAGCCCGCTGTAACCCCCAAGTAACATGACCTCGATTTCCTGGCCGGCCGGCATGAATTCCTGATCTTCGTGACTTACGGCCAACCCGTCGGCGATGGACATGGATCTCAGAATGCCGGAGCCCTGCGCACCGGTACGCGATGCGAAGTATTGATCTCCCCGCTTCTGGAGGGTCACGCGAATGAACTGTTTGCGTCCGAGCGATTTCGTCAAGTCTTCCAGGAGGCGGGCCTTGATCGTGGGGCGGTAGATGCGGGTGTATCCCTGCATCTTGAGCAGGGCGGGACGCATGAAGAGCTCGAAGGTAACCATGGAGGCTACCGGGTTGCCGGGCAGGCCGAAAACGATGGTGTCGTCAATTGAACCGAAGGCGAGGGGGCGACCTGGCGTCATGGACACCTTCCAGAAGGCCATGGAGGTGCCGACGGCCTCGAGGGCGGCCTTGACGTAGTCGTATTCTCCCACCGAGACCCCGCCCGAGGTGATGACCGCGTCCGCAAGGAGTCCGTCGCGCAGCGCCTCTTCGAGCGCTTCCTGGGTATCGGGAATGATGCCCAGCCGCAGGGGTATGCCGCCGGCGTCCGCCACCAGTGCGGAAAGGGCGTATCCGTTGCTGTCCACGATCTTGCCGTCCTCGAGGGGTTCGTCCACGTCGACGATCTCGTCGCCGGTGGACAGCACGGCAACCCGCGGCCGCCGGTAGACCGTTACGTGGGAGCGGTTGGTAGAGGCCAGCAGGCCGACTTCGGCCGGCCGGATCAGCATGCCGGACGGGATGATGAGATCCCCTTCGCGGATGTCTTCACCGGCCCGGCGGAGGTCCGTTCCGGGTTCCACGGCCTGGAGTATGCTTACGCGGCGCGCATCGATCCTTAGCGAGCGTTCGGCGCGGACGATGGTATCCGCGCCTTCGGGCACCGGCGCGCCCGTCATGATGTGTATCGCCTGTCCCGGTCCGACGGAGCGTTTGGCCACGTATCCGGCGGGAAGGTCTTCGACGATCTCCAGCTCCGCCGGGGAATCCGGCGACGACGGTACCGTATCCGCGGACCGCACCGCGTAGCCGTCCATGGCCGAATTGTCCCAGGGCGGCTGGTTCCTCGTGGCGTGGACGTCTTCGGCCAGTACCCGGCCGCGCGCCGAGGCGATATCTACGCGCTCTACGCCGATCGGCCGGATCCGGTCCAGAATCGCGTCCCGGGCTTCGATAACGGAGATCATCGCGTGTTCCTCACAGTACACCCTGTCCGGCCGCGCACTTGCCGGTCGCATTCTGCTCGGCCGCGCCCATCAGCAGCACCTGGACCTCGGATCCGCGGGGCACGGAGGTTACGCCCGTTTCCACGACGACGAGACCGTTGGTCCCGGTCATGGAACTGAGCATGCCGGACCCTTGTCCCGCTGCGGTCGAGGCGTAGAACCGGCCTTCGGTACAGGTGATTCTGGCGCGCAGATAGTGCCGCCGGTCCCCGCCGGCCGTCAGATCGTTCTCGAGTTCCGCCTTGACCGTGGGCAGGCGCCAGTCATGGGGGCTGTAGCCCATCATCTTCCGCATGGCGGGCCGTGCGAAGAGGAGGAAGGAGACCATGCAGGAAACGGGATTGCCCGGCAGGCCGAAGTACGGCTTCCCCTGCAGCAGCCCGTAGGCGAGGGGCTTGCCCGGCTTCATCTTCACCCGCCAGAATCTCATGTCCGCGCCGAGGTCTTCCAGCACTTTTTTAACGTAGTCGTAGTCGCCCACGGAAACGCCGCCGGTGGAAAGGACGATATCCGCGCTCAACGCCGACCGTATGGCCTTCGCGATCTCCGCTTCGCTGTCCCGGGCGATGCCCAGGTTGACCGGCCGGCCATTGCATTCCCGCACAAGCGCGGCCAGGGAATAGCTGTTGCTGTTGACGATCTTTCCCGGTACGAGCCGCTCGTCGATTTCGACGACCTCGTCGCCCGTGGAAAGGATGGCCACGGCCGGACGCCTGCGTACCGCGACCTGGGACCGTTGGAAGGCCGCCAGGAGGCCGATCTCACCGGGACCGATTTCGGCGCCTGTGAAAAGAACCCGCTGGCCCTGTTTTACGTCTTCCCCCCGGTAGCGTACGTTCTGGCCCGGCTTCACCGCCTTCAGGATCTCCACGCCATCCGCATGCTGCCTGGTGTTCTCCACCATGACGACGGCGTCCGCGCCTCCGGGGAGGAAGGCGCCGGTCATGATGCGGGAAGACTTGCCGGGAACCACGTGCGCGGCGGGAACGGTGCCCGCTGGGATCTCTTCGAGGACCTCGAGGCGGCGGGGAGCTTCCTCGGATGCGCCCGAGGTGTCTTCGGCCCTGACGGCGTAGCCATCGACGGATGAGTTGTCCTGGGGAGGCACGTCGAACCTGGGCGCCACGTCTTCGGCGAGCACCCGGTCCTGGCTCTCGGACAGCGGTACGCGCTCGACGCCCGAGACGGAGACCGATTCCAGCACGATCTCCTGAGCCTCCTCCACGGTGAGCATTCGGTCCGCTGTCATGTTCATTTGTCCATACCGGAAATCGTAGATACGGTTTGCCGGCCGTCTGTGGGTGAGCGCCCGGTTATCGGACGGGCCTTCAAGGAGCGGGTTGCGCCATGAAGGCTTCGATTTCTTCGATCGACCGGGGCGTCCCTTCCGACAGCACGCGGTGTCCGTCTTCGGTCACCAGCACGTCGTCTTCGATTCGCACCCCGATATTCCGGTACCGCTCGAAGGCGGGCCGTATCGCCTCGATCAGCGCCCGGTTCCGCGGGGTGTCGTCCAGGTTCTCCAGCGTGTCCTCCCGGACGTAGATGCCCGGTTCCACCGTGATCACCATGCCCGGCCTGAAGGGCATGTCCCTGCCGCCCACGTCATGGACGTCCAGCCCGATCCAGTGGCTCGTGCCGTGCATGTACCACATGCGGTACTGGTTGCCCGACGTACTCGTGATCAGCCCCAGTTTCAGGAGTCCGTCCGCGATCACCTTCCGCGCCACTTCATGGACCCTGCGCATGGTCATGCCCGGCCGGACGGCGGCGACGCCCCGGGCATGGGCGTCGAGGACGACCTCGTACACTTCTCGCTGGGCATCCGCGAAGACCCCGCCGACCGGGAACGTCCGCGTGACGTCGGCCGTGTAGTATCCGACGGCCGCGCCGATATCGGCCAGGACGAGTTCTCCGCTTGCGATCTCCCGGTTGTTTTCCTCGTAGTGCAGGGTCGTGGCGTTGGGCCCCGAGGCCACGATGGACGGGAAACCCCAGTGCGCGCCGTGGGCGCGATAAATGGAAAGAATGATACCGTCGAGTACGGATTCGTTCAGCGGTCCGCCTGGACCACCCTGTCCGCCCGGTCCGCTTGCCCTGCGCATGATGGCGCGCTGCGCAAGGCGGGTGATGTCGACGGCGCGTTGCAGCCGCTGCAGCTCCCAGTCCGATTTGACGACGCGCAGGTCCCGGAACAAGCCGGAGGCCAGCCGTACCCGGGCGGCGGGAAAACGGGCGGCCTCCGAGGCGAACCGGAGGGCCCGGGGATACCGGCTGCCGTACCTGGAACTGGCGTCGGCCAGGAGCCAGACGGCCACGGGCGTTCCGTTCTCGACGGATTCGCCAATGGCCCGGTAGTCCCCTTCGTCATCGGACGGACGTTTTTCATAGGCCGATCCGTGGAGGACGGTCTCCACAAAGGCGTCGAACTCCTCGATCGGCCATACATGGGCGATCCCGGTCCGTTGCCGGGCTTCTTCCACCCCGATCATGTGGCCGGTCCAGATTTCCCGTGCGGGGTCCCGCCTGGGGAGGAATAGGATTTCCTTCTGGCTTCGATTCCCGGGCAGCAGCACAAGCGTTGCGCCGGGCTGGCTGATGCCGGTCAGGTAGAAGAGGTTGCTTTCCTGCCGGTAGGGATAGTTCACATCGTTGCTGAATACCTTGGGTTCCGCCCCGAAGAGGATCATGATCCCGCTGCCCATGCCTCTGCGTATCCGTTCCCGCCTTTCCGCCAGTTCCTCCACCGGCACCGGTCCGGGGTCCGCCGTGATTGACACGGATTCCGACTGGGCGGCGGCCGGGGAAACGGAGGTTACGCCGTAAAGGACCATTCCCCAGAGCGCGGCAGTGAAGATCGTGCACAGCGCGGCGGTGAAGACCGGACCGTGCCTGGTGGAGTCCGACCGTGAAGCGTCGCGGACCGTGTGCTGCACGTTGCCGGCCGAAAAAGGACCAGGTTTAAATCGTGGTTTCATGAGACGTCTTCCGTGGTGGCGGCCCGCAAGGCCGCGTGAAATCGTTGGTGGTGTATCAGGTGGTATATTCCGCGTTCACGGTCACGTATTCGTGGGACATGTCGCAGGTCCATACCGTCGCAGCGCCGTCTCCCAGCCTGAGATCGATTTCAACGGGTATTTCACTGGCGGAAAGGGCTTCCCGCATCGTCGGCTCGTCGAGAGGGAGCCCCCGTCCGTCCCGGGTCAACTGGTGGCCGCAGAGGAACAGGTCGATCGTGTCCGGGTCCGATTCGGCGGCCGCGTACCCGACGGCGCAGAGGATCCGGCCCCAGTTGGGATCGTGGCCGTAGATGGCCGTCTTCACGAGGGCGGAATTCGCCACGCTCATGCCGATCGTCCGGGCGTCCTCGTCCGACCGGGCGCCCCGCACGAGGATCTCCACGAGTTTGGTCGCGCCTTCGCCGTCCCGGGCGATCTTCTTCGCCAGGTCGGTACAGACGTGCTCCAGCGCCTCGGCGAACCGCTCGAAGGCGTCCCCTTCGGGCTGCGTGATCACCGGGTTGCCCGCGGCGCCGTTGGCCAGGATGAATACGGTGTCGTTCGTGCTCATGTCCCCGTCGACGGTAATGCAGTTGAAGGACTTGCCGACCGCCCGTCGGAGGGCCGACTTGAGGGCGCCCGGCGCAATGGCGGCGTCCGTCGTGACCACGCCGATCATCGTGGCCATGTACGGGCAGATCATGCCCGCGCCCTTGGCGATACCGCCAACTGTCACGGCCCAACCGTCGAGGTCACACCGCACTGCGCAGGTCTTGGGCACCGTGTCGGTCGTCATGATCGACTCGGCGGCGTCCGGGTCCGGCCCCAGCGGCTGCCGCTCCAGCGCTTCCCGGATGCCATCGCGGATCACGTCCATGGGCAAGGGCCGTCCGATGACCCCGGTGGACGCGACGAGGATCTCGCTCGCGGGCACGGACAGCCCTTTGGCCACCAGGGCGGCCATCTCCCGGGCGTCCGCCATGCCGGGTTCCCCGTTGCACGCGTTGGCGTTGCCGCTGTTGATCACGACGGCCCGCGCCATGCCGGTCTGCAGATGGTCTTCCGAAAGGATCACCGGCGCGGCCCGCACCCGGTTCGTGGTGAACACCCCCGCCGCGGAGGCGGTCCCGCCCGCGTCGATCACCACCAGGTCCTTGCGGCTGCCCTTCGGACTGTTGATGCCGCAGCCCGCCGTGTTGGCCAGGAACCCCTTTGGAGCCAGTACGCCCGAGGCCAGTTCGCCGCCGTCTACCGTCTGCATGGTCAAACCCTCGCTTCTTTCAACGTCTCGTGCCATTCCTGCAGGCTCTTCACCGAGATCTCGCGGCCCTCGTTCTTGAGCGCCTGGATGGCCTTGACCGCGGACCAGGCCGCCGAGAGCGTGGTGATGCATGGGATGTTCGCCTCGATGGCCGCGCGGCGGATCATGTAGTCGTCGTCCCGCGCGCTCTTGCCCAGGGGCGTGTTGATGATGAGTTGGATGTCGCTCCGCCGGATGTGGTCCACGATGTGCGGTTCGCCTTCCCAGACCTTGTTGACCCGGACCACCGCCAGGCCGGCGTCCTCCAGCGTGCGGCCGGTACCGCTCGTCGCCATGATCGTGAAGCCCAGCATATGGAGCTCCCGGGCGATTGCCACGACGTTTTCGTGGTCGAAGGCGTTGACGCTGACCAGGACGGTGCCGGACAGGGGCAGGGAGCCGCCCGCCGCGCTCTGCCCCTTGGCGAAGGCGATCCCCGGCTCTTCGTAGATGCCCATGACCTCGCCGGTCGACTTCATCTCGGGTCCGAGCAGGCTGTCCGACCCCGCGAATTTGACGAAGGGCAGCACGACCTCCTTCACCGAGGCGTAGGGCGGGATGATCTCCTCGGTGAAGCCGAGTTCGCGCAGCGTCTTCCCGGCCATGACCCGGGCCGCGAGCTGGGCCAGCGGCACGCCGATGGCTTTGGACACGAAGGGTATCGTCCGCGAGGCGCGTGGGTTGACCTCCAGCACGTAGACGACGTCGTTCTTGATGGCGTACTGCACGTTGATCAGGCCGACGACCTTGAGGCTTCTCGCCAGGGCGTGGGTGTAGTTCCTCATGGTGTCGATATGCATGGGCTCGACCATGTAGGGCGGCAGCACGCAGGCGCTGTCCCCGGAATGGATGCCCGCTTCCTCGATGTGTTCCATGATCCCGCCCAGGACGACGTCCGTCCCGTCGGAGATGGCGTCCACGTCGTACTCGAAGGCGTCCTCGAGGAATTTGTCGATGAGGATGGGATGCTCGGGGGAGACGTGGACGGCGGTCCGCATGTAGCTTTGCAGGGAGTCGTCGTCGTAGACCAGGGCCATGTTGCGGCCGCCAAGGACGTAGGAAGGCCGCACCAGCACGGGGTATCCGATCTCTCCCGCCACCTCCCGGGCCTCTTCGAAGGAGAAGACCGTCCCGTGGGGCGGATGGGGGATGCCCAGCGCCTTCGTCAGGGCGCCGAACCGCTTGCGGTCCTCGGCCAGGTCGATGCTGTCGGGCGAGGTGCCGATGATGGGCACGCCCGCGCGCTCGAGCGGCAGGGCCAGCTTGAGGGGCGTCTGACCGCCGAACTGGACGATCACGCCGTCCGGCTTTTCCGTCTCGACGATGTTCATCACGTCTTCAAAGGTGAGGGGCTCGAAGAACAGCCGGTCCGAGATGTCGTAATCGGTGCTCACGGTCTCCGGGTTGCTGTTGACCATGATCGTCTCGTATCCGTCCTCCTTCAGCGCCATGACCGCCTGCACGCAGCAGTAGTCGAACTCGATCCCCTGGCCGATGCGGTTCGGCCCGCCGCCCAGGATCATAATCGTCTTCCGCGTCTTGGGCCGGGTCTCGTTCTCGGTCTCGTAGGTCGAATAGTAGTAGGGCGTCATGGCCTCGAACTCGGCCGCGCAGGTGTCGACGGTCTTGAACACGGCATCCACGCGCGCCTCGATGCGCCGTGCGCGGACCGACCGCTCGTCGCTGCCGGTCAGGTGGGCGATCTGCATGTCGGAGAAACCGGCCTGCTTGGCCTTGTGCAGCAGGTTCCGGGGCATGGACCCGTTCCGGTGCGCGCCGATTTCGCCCTCGAGATCGACGATGTCCCTCAGGTTGTGCAGGAACCAGGGATCGACGCCGGTAAGCGCATAGATCTCGTCGACGGGCATGCCGAGCTGGAGGGCGGTCTTGATCTGGAAGATGCGCTCCGCCGTGGGCCGGGTCATCTGCTCCCTGAGATCGTCCAGCACGCCGTCCACCGCGTCCTTCCCGTCCGCGCCGAGGCCGTGGCGGTCGATCTCCAGGCCCCTGAGCCCTTTCTGGACCGCTTCCTTGAAGGTCCGGCCGATGGCCATGGTCTCGCCCACCGACTTCATCTGCGTGCCGAGCTGGGTGTCGGCGTTGGGAAATTTCTCGAATGCCCACCGCGGGATTTTCACCACCACGTAGTCGATGGTGGGCTCGAAGGACGCCGGGGTTTCCCGGGTAATGTCGTTCGGGATCTCGTCCAGCGTGTAACCTACGGCCAGTTTCGCGGCGATCTTGGCAATGGGGAAGCCCGTGGCCTTGGAAGCCAGAGCCGAGCTGCGGGACACGCGCGGGTTCATCTCGATGGCCAGGATGCGGCCGTCCTCCGGGCTGACGGCGAACTGGATGTTCGATCCGCCCGTCTCCACGCCGATTTCCCGGATCACCTTGATCGAGGCGTCCCTAAGCGCTTGGTATTCCTTGTCCGTGAGGGTCTGCGCAGGCGCGACCGTGATGCTGTCGCCGGTGTGCACGCCCATGGGGTCGAAATTCTCGATGGAGCAGATGATGACCACGTTGTCGGCCAGGTCGCGCATGACCTCGAGTTCGTATTCCTTCCAGCCGATGACCGACTCCTCGATCAGCACCTCGGTGATGGGACTGGTGGACAGGCCCCATTCGACGGCCTCGGCGTATTCCGACTCGCTGCGCGCGATGCTCCCGCCGGCGCCGCCCAGGGTGAAGGCCGGTCGGATGATGGCGGGGAAGCCCGTATTCTTCACCAGTTCCCAGGCCTCGTCGACGGTCCGCGCGAAGCCGCCCCGGGGCACCTCCAGGCCGATGCGCTCCATGGCCTGCTGGAACAGTTCCCGGTCCTCCGCCATCTTGATCGCCTCGAGCTTGGCGCCGATGAGTTCGACCCCGTAGCGGTCCAGTGTGCCCGACTCGGCGAGCTCGACGGCGACGTTCAGCGCGGTCTGTCCCCCGAGCGTGGGCAGCAGCACGTCGGGGCGCTCGCGCCGGATGACCTTCTCCACGTATTCCGCGGTGATGGGTTCGACGTAGGTCCGGTCCGCCATGTCCGGATCCGTCATGATCGTGGCCGGGTTGCTGTTGATCAGCACGACCCGGTAGCCCTCTTCGCGGAGCGCCCTGCAGGCCTGGGTGCCGGAATAGTCGAACTCGCAGGCCTGTCCGATGACGATCGGCCCGGAGCCGATGATCAGGATGGATTCGATGTCGGTGCGTTTCGGCAAGATAGCCCTCGAAGGGGACCGCGGTGAGGCGCCCGCGGTGATGCGCTCGCGGTGAGGCCCCGCGGGAAGGCGCTCGCGCGTCACCCGCGTTCAGTTGGAGCAAACCGCATGAATATAAATTGAGAAGGCCCGAATCGCAACGTTAAAACCGGGCCGATACGAGTGGAGGGGGTGCTGGTGGATCGAGCGCGGGCCGAGCGCGGCAGGGCAGGCCGGCGCGTTCATTCCAGCGACCGGAGCAGGACTTCCTGGGCGGCTTCGAAACCGGGCGCGTCCTCCAGGGCTTTCAGTGCGGCCTTCCTGGCGTCGTCCTTCCTTCCCGCCGCCAGGTATGCGCGGGCCAGGTCGTACTGCGCCTGCACCCGGTCGGTGGTCTCGACCGCCAGCACGGCTTCGTACTCCGGCACGGCCAGGTCCGGCCTACCATCCCGTTCGTACAAGCCGGCGCGCATCTTGCGGATCCCGGCGTCGAAGGGGTCGATCATGACGGCCCGTTCCAGGATGCGGAGGGCGTCCCCGCGCCGGCCTTCCCCGGCGTAAAGCCCGGCCAGCGTAGTGCAGGACTCGAAGTCGTCCTCGTCGACGGCGGTGAGTGCCTCGAGGGCCTCCATCGCCGCTTCCGTGTTCCCCTGTTCGAGGTAGATTTCCGCCAGCAACGCGTGGGGGTTGCCGGCATGGGTATAGTGTGCGTGGAGGGTCCGGGCGCGCTCAAGCGGCGCGATGGCTTCCTCGTACCGTTTCTGCCCGTGCAACGCCTGGCCCAGCATCAGGTGGGCGTAGAAACTCTCGGGGTGATCGGCCGCCATCGCCTCCAGTTCGGCCATGGACGGCTTCTCGTCGCGCGGCGGCTTAAATTGTAATACGCGCCTGAGTCCAGCGGTCCGCTTCTCCGTATAATCTGCGAATGCCCGGTCGAAGTCTTCCATGGACCGGCCCGTTACCTCGCGAACGACTTCAGCGGTGGTTCGATTCCGGTTGTACAGGTCCAGCATGTGCCTGACCGCCTCGAATCCGAAGGTGTCCACGATGTATTCCACGACGATCGAGGCCTGGTAGTAGGAAAGGACGATCTGGTTCCGTGACTTCGGCCGGGTGAAACCCCGGTTCAGTTCGCTGACGGCGAGCAGTTCGCCCTGGGCCGCCGCTTCCACGAACTCCGCTTCAAGGTCCATGTCCCATTCCGGCCGGGCGAGACGCGTCTCGTAGACGGCGATGCCTTCCGCCAGCCAGCGGGGAATGCGGTTGCGCGTCTGCTGCAGATGGGTGACATGGATGTACTCGTGCCAGAGCGTCTGCCCCCAGTTGAACGTCCCCTTCGGCCGGGCCCTGGGCGAATTCGCCACCACCACTTCGCCGAAGCAGACCCCCAGCAAGCCGCCCGTTCCCGGCACGCCGGCGATGCGCACCATGAAGTCGTCGTTGTCCGGCAGCATCTCGACGAGCACGGGTCCATTGGGCGTGAAACCGTACCGCGGCGCGATCGTCCGGTGGGCTTCTTCGAGGAGATCGATGGCCAGATTTCCGTACACGGCGTCTTCGTCCCGGTGGATCTTCAGGATAAACGGGCCGCTTTCCCGGGTCTCGAACTCCTCGAAGGCGTCGAGCAGCTCCAGCGTGTTGTAGGTCCGGGTGTCGAAGGGGTCCCGGTCGAAGGCCTGTTCCAGCATCCGGCGGGCCTCGGCCATCTCGCCGACCCGGGTCAGGCTGATCCCCAGCCCGGCATAGGCCGACCAGAGCGCGGGGTCGGTCTCGATCGCCCGCCGGCCCATCTCCACGGACTCCCGGAACCGGTAGCGCCGCGTAAGATGGTTCGCGATGATTTCGTACAGCCGCCCGTAGGAAGGGTTGATGTCCAGGACACGCTGCCGGGCGGCCTCGAAATCGGCCTGGCGGCCCTGGCCGTGGTAAGCGGCCGCCAGGAGGGCATGGGTCCCGGGTGATCTCGGGTTGACCTCCAGGGCCTGGTCCAGTTGGCCGATCGCATCATCGTAGGCCTCGTCCGTGAGGTGGAGACCCGCGAGAAAATGGCGTCCTTCCATGAGCGCCGGGTTGATCGCGAGCGCCTTCCGTACAATGGCCTCCGCCGGCAACGGCTGTTTCTCCGCAAGCGCCTCGGCCAGGCCGATCAGCGCGAGCGGATATCCGGAGTCGATCTTCAGCGCGTCCTCGAAGATCCCGGTCGCTTCCGCGCGGTTGTGCTTGTCGAGGAAGAGGCGACCCCACGCTACGTAGGCATCGAGGTACTCGTCGTCGAAGCGGGTCGCGGCGGCCAGAAAAGAGTTGGCCTCGTGAGAAAGCTCCAGGTACCGCGCGGCGAGCCCTGCGGCCATCAGGTTCGGTGCGTTCGGCGGTCCTTGCGTTCCCGTGTCCCTCAGGACTTCGCGGCACAGTTCGAAGCCTTCCTCGGTCCTGCCCGTCGTGAAATACACCTCCGCGAGCCGAACGGTCACCAGCGCCGGTCCGCCCCGGCTAGACCGGGCGGCGGCAAGCACGGCCTCCGCCTCGTCATGCCGTCCCAGGCGCATTAGCAGTCTGCCGAGTAACGCGCGCATTTCGGCGGTGTCGGCCATCGTGCCCGCGGCTCCAGGCGCGCCCGTACCTGCCGTCGTACCCGCGGCTCCGGTCGTGTCCGCCTGCTCCACCTCGCTCTTCAGGAGTTCGACGGCCTGCCCGTACTGTCCGATGGACGCGTGAAGCCGCGCCAGCGCCAGGATCGTCTCGTTGCGCCGCGTCTGCTCCTCCGGATTGCCGGCCCCGGCGTTACGCAGGCGGGCGTTCTGCCTCGTGACCTCCGCCTGGAGTTCCTCGATCCGATCCACGTAGCGCTGGTGCGCCGCACGGCCTTCCTCGATCGCTTCTTCGAAAGCGTCGTCTTGGGCGGCGCCGTCCTGGGCGGTTGCGCCCTGGGCATGTGAAGGGGGAGGAATTTCCACCGCGGAGAGCAGCAGAAACGCCATGAGCAGACGGGCGGTACTAATCATCACGGACCGGGTAAGCAAAGGGTGTAGAAATAGAGGTTAAATATATGTTTGATAATGACTTATGTGTGCTATCGGAATATAGAAAGAGGGGATTTTCCTGTCAAGAGAAACCCATCCACCACTTGGCGGGGTGTAGGGCCGATGGGTGCTGGCGGCGCAAAGTGCGCCATGTCCCAGTACCGGCCGTTGCTGCGGATCATGACCGCGCCGCCCTCGTCCGTTCGAAACACCTCGGCTCCCCGCCGCCTGTACCGCTCGATGACCTCGGGCGCAGGATGACCAAAGTTGTTGTACATGCCGGCGGAAACGGCCACCGCCTCCGGGTCGACGGCGTTCAGGAAGGCTGATCCGCTCGACGATTTGCTTCCGTGATGGGGTGATTTGAGCACCGTGCTTTTCAGCATGGACGGCCGGCGGACGGTCGCGGCCTCGCCTTTTTCCTCGATGTCACCGGTCAACAGCATGCTGAACTCCCCAAGAGACAGGCGCAGGACCACGGACACCTCGTTGGAGTTGAGCTTCGCCGTGCCGGACAGGAACAGGGGGTCCGGATGGAGAAACAGGCCGCGCACGCCACCCAGCGCCGACAGAGTGTCCCCCTTAGCAACCGCGCGGTACGGGATGCCGTGCCGGTCTACGGCCTCGCGCCACGCCCGGTAGGAACCGGACTCCGAACCGACGCCGCTCGAAAGGACCTCGCCCACTTCGACGGACTCCACGACGGCCCGGAGTCCGCCATAGTGGTCCAGGTCGGGATGGGTGACGATGATCGTATCCACGCGGCGGTATCCCTTAGCACGCATGAAGGGCAGGATGACGCGGGTGCCTGCGTCGTAGAAGGGCGTACGGGCGCCGCCGTCGACCAGGAGGGTGTGCCCGTTGGGACAGGCAATGAAAATGGCATCCCCCTGACCAACGTCGAGGACGGTGATCCTCAGCGACCGGTCGGGCAGCAGGTTGTAACAGAAGACCAGGAGGCAAAGGACCAGCAGTCCGTGCCGCGTCCGCCGGGTCCGCCGTCCCCGAGACCCATCCGGTTTCCAGAGCAGCAACAACCCCGCGCCGTAGAAGGATGCGAAGAAGAGGGTGGAAGGCGCCGGCACCTCGACGAGCGCGGACGGTGCGCCGGAGAAGGCCTTCGAGAGATGGATCATGGCGTACAGGACCAGTGCGTTGACGGCGCTGAATAGCCGGGCGATTTCGATGGCCAGGGGGCCGGTCAGGGCGGTGAGCACGCCAAAGGTCGTATTCAGGAACACCAGCGGCCCGATGAAGAGATTCGCCACCGCCGACATCCAGGAAACCTGGTAGAACGTACCCGCCACCACGGGCAGCGCGCCCAGTTGCGCCGCGACCGAGACCAGCAGCCCGTCCCGTAGCCACCGGGCCCACCATTTCTCCGACCGGGAAATCCGTTCGGGGAGCAGTTCCTTCATCCTCGGATATCCCGTGATGATGGCGTAGGTCGCCAGGAAGGAAAGCTGGAAACTCAGGTCGAAAAGGGCCGAGGGCCAGATCAGGAGAATGACGATGGCCGCCACGGCCAGGATGTTGACGGTATCGGTCTGCCGGTCCAGCTGGCGGCCCGCCAGGAACAGCGCCGCCATGATCGTGGCCCGGATGACCGACGGCGTCAGGTTTGTGATGAAAGCGTAGAGCACCAGGACGCCCAGCGTGCCGGCGACGACGATGTTCCTCGGTAGTCTCAATACGGACAGCAGCGTGTAAATCACCAGCGTGATCAGGCCGACATGCAGTCCGGATACGGCCAGGATGTGGGCCAGGCCGATCGTCCTGAAGGTGTCGAGCAGGTCCTCGGGCAACTGCCGTCGCGCGCCCAGCAGGATGCCTTTCAGCAGGGCGGCGGAGTCGCCCCGCATGGTCTGGTCGATGGACCGGTCGATACTGTTGCGCAGCGGGTCGATGACCCCGGTCTGCCAGGTGAAGGACGTGTTGCGCCGCGTCACGCGATAGCCCGCCTCATCGCGCACGCTCATCAGCGCATGCACTCCCCGGCTCGCGTAGTAGGTCCGCGCGTCGAACCCGCCGGGGTTCCGGGCGGGTTGAGGGCTGCGCAGGCGTCCCGATACGAGGACGCGGTCGCCGTACACACCGGGATCGATATCGCTGTTCAGGCGGACCTGCAGGCGCCCCGAAACGGGTGCCGCCCGATCGGTGGCGGTCGACATGCCAGGCGACTCCGATGAAGCCCAGCCGACAACGCCCAGCGAGATGGAGTCCACATCCACCGTGACCAGGGTGAAACGGTCTCTCGCATCGGGCGATCGTACGATCGTCCCGGCCAGCGCATGCCGCTGCCGCTGGTCGCAGAATCGCCGGATGTCGTTCGCGGGCACGACCCGCACATGCACCGCGTACCAGAAGGCGCCCGCGAACACGAGACCCAGGGCCATGAAGACCCGAAGGGATGGCGCAGCGGCTCCGCGGGTCCGGCAGAGCGCGTAACCCGCTGCGATGACCGCCATTGCTCCCAGCGCGAAAAGGACAGGCGATACGGCGACGCGGTGTCCCAGCAGGATGCCGATGACAAAGCACACCGCGATGAACAGGGCCGGGCGTTGCATGTTGGGCGTCTACTGCCCCTGTTCAAGCAAAATGCGCTCGAGCCGGTCGAAACGGGCGTCTACTTTCCTGGCATCTTCCCGGATATGGTCTTCCAGCCGATCGAACTTCGCGTCAACCTTGTCAAATTCTGCGTCAACCTTTTCAAATCGTTCCCATATGTTGTCCTCGAACCGGTCGAATTTCGTGTCGATCTTTGTTAATTCTTCCCGGATATACTCCTTCAGTTCCCGCCGACTGCCTTTCGCCTCGCGCCAGAAGAAGATGAA
>VXWP01000012.1:14786-19339 GCA_009835325.1 Gemmatimonadota bacterium
TTCGCCTCGCGCCAGAAGAAGATGAAAGCGGTCAGCAGGATCAGGGGTTGAACCCAGAGTTGTACGTTTTCCATGATACTCCTTTCATGGTTTAAGGTTTGATCGTGGATATCGTTTAAGAACCGGTATGTGTCTACGCCATCAGGTCTTCTTTTCCGATTCAAAAAGGTTGCTTTTCCGAGCGAAGGCCTCAAACAGACCTTCTATCCGGGATATCCGCTCACTCAGGTGTGCAATCCGCTCGCCCAGGTGCGCAATCCGTTCCTCGATCTGCGAGACCCGCTCATCAAGGTGATCGATTCGGTCGCTCAGACGCTTATCGAGTTGAGAAATCCGCATGTCGAGGCTGCGCCAGACGAAGAGCAGGATCCCGATTACAACCACATTGCTTACAACGTTGGTAGCGTCCATGTTCATCTCCTTTCTAGTCATTCAGAACTTACCGAACGGTCCTCCTCAATCACGCCGTCGCGCAGTCGAATGATCCTCCTGCAGTGCCGGGCGACGTGCGCTTCGTGGGTCACCAGTACGATCGTATGTCCATCCCGGTTCAGCCGGTCGAAAATCGCCATAATCTCCTCCCCGGTCCCACTGTCCAGGTTCCCGGTTGGCTCGTCCGCCAGGATGATGGACGGTTCGCCGACCAGCGCACGGGCGATGGCCACGCGCTGGCGCTGCCCGCCCGACATCTCGTTGGGCCTGTGGCGGGCGCGGTCGTTCACGCCCACCGCTTCCATCGCTTCCATGGAGCGCCAACGCCGTTCCCTGCTGTCCATGCCGCGGTAGAGGAGCGGCAGTTCCACGTTGTGCAGCGCGTCCATTCTCGGGAGCAGATTGAAGGCCTGGAACACGAACCCGATCATCCGGTTGCGGATGAAGGCCTGTTCGTCGTCCGTGAGATCTCCGACGGACCTGCCGTCGAGGGCGTACCTGCCCGCCGTGGGCGTGTCCAGGCAGCCCAGGATGTTCATCAGGGTGGATTTGCCGGATCCCGACCGGCCCATCACGGCCACGTATTCGCCCCGGTCAATGGTGGCGGATACGCCCCGTAGCGCGGGAATGCGGACGTCTCCCATCGGGAAGGACTTATGCAATCCCTCGATGGAAATCAGGGATGGGGAATGAATGGAATGACGCACGACGCCTCCCTGTGACCGGGTGTGTGATTCGGTGCTATACAGGAATGGTCGTGTTTACGTGAGGGAATCTCGTGGGAAATGAGGAATTTTACAGGAAGCCTGCCAGGAAGCGGGTAAGTCGTCAGCGTGTTCGTCAATGCATGTTGGAACCTGTTCAGTTGACGGGACGTTTGCATCCTTATACCATAGTTATCCCTATACAATTGTTGTTTTTCCTGAAATGAACTTCCCTGACCGGGATATTGTCCCCAACTAAGGAATCAACGACATGTCCACACCCAACTCACGCACGAACACTCGGCTGTACCTTTACGTCGCCGTCGCCGTCCTCGTCGCATTGAGCGCCGGCCTCCTCTGGCACAATGACCAGCAAAGGCAGGAGGTTCAAAACCTGCAACACGGTCTGTACAACGCCCAGGTGGAAATCCGCGTGCTACAGGCGCAAACGATATTCGGCACGCCATTTATTGCCCCCTTCGACGCGCTTGACCAGCACGGCCAACCTGCAACACTGCCTGATCTCGGCGAGGGGTACCAGCTTCTCCTGTTCTTCGAGTCGCGGCATTTTCCAGGCAGCCTGGACATGATGTCTTCGTTTGGATCGATGATCGGTGACAATGTCCCGGTTATCGGCGTACTCCAGGCGCAGTCGGCCGAGGAGGTTACGCCGATCGTGGAGAAATTCAGGTTGAGCTTTCCGGTGTACCTGGCCGTCGATTCTCCTTTTGATCTGCCGAACTCACCCCACATCGTGCTGATCGATGAGGTCGGCAACGTGTTGCACCTGTCACCAATCGGGGCCGATACCCCATCGGTGGAGGGACAGATCTCGGAATTTGCGCAGATGGCGAGGCGACTGGAATCGGCCGTCCAGCCGGACATGACCGTCCGACTGGTACCGCCCGTTCAGCAGGATCAGGAAGAAGGTCCACCGGACCAGGCTGTACAATCGGCCATGGAGGCCGATCGGTTGGCTGACGAAAGCGCCGGTATTTATCGTCCCAACACGGTGGACACGCTAGGCGAGATTCTGTATTTCCCTGAACTCCCCACCGAAGACATCGATCTCAATTTCCATGGCGATGGTTTCGTTCAACTCGTCGTAGGTACCAATGGCAACGTGGTGGCGGCAGTCGTCGAAAGATCGACGGG
The DNA here is from genome assembly GCA_009835325.1 of Gemmatimonadota bacterium. Taxonomy (NCBI): domain Bacteria; kingdom Pseudomonadati; phylum Gemmatimonadota; species Gemmatimonadota bacterium. Next base: position 17,078 of record VXWP01000012.1, read on the forward strand.
TCGCGCCGACGTGGACTCTTTGATACTGAACGAAGCTCAAAAAATGGTCTTTACGCCGGCAGTACATGACGGAGCCCGCGTAAAGTTTCGCACGGTGATGCCATTTATGTTCAGGCAAAGGCCCCCATCCCCAGGCGAGGAGACGGTTGTAGAGGAATGACGCGTGGGTTCAATCTCGGGGATACTACGCGGTCAAATCAGTGGTGTTTGCCGTTCTTCGTCACTTCGAATTCGACGGTGCCGCTTTCCGTTATCACGGTGAAGTCGGTATTCGCGTATTCATAAGTTGTTCCTAACGACATCCAACATGCATTATTGGACCACGCGGTGAGCGGCATTTCATCTTTTACCTCTTCATACTTCACTACGCCGCATAGTGAATGAGTGACCAGGCTGGCGGATTCAGCGACGGTCTTGTCCAGTACGAGCTTGATCTCGCCGGAAACGGTCCGTAGTCTGCATTTGCCATCTTGTTTGTGGTCAGGCTGGTACAACCGGGTTGTTCCATACCGGTTGTAAATCGACACGTCGCCCTCTACGTCGCGAACATCCAATTCTATGCATCCGATATCGATATCCACGCCTCCCCTGATGGACTCCATCTTCCCTTCCACCTGATAGGGATATCGTCGTAACATGCCGTAGTCCAGACTGGTCCCTCCCCCACCGAAACCGTACGTACGTTGAAACACCCGCCCGCCAATGCGGCGTATTTCTGTAAACTCGCTGTTCAAGAGGTAGACATCCTTTGCGACCCCGTTTATCTGGCAAGGATGGCAGTTATAGGTTACCAACGAACCATTCAGTCCATCCACGTTTACCGGGCCGCCTCTGAATACTGAAATCGTCACGTTTTCGGGTACCGAGATGGACAAATGACAATACGTCGCATAGCCATAGACCCGTTCCGGATCGGTACGAACAGCACTGAATATGCGTTCAACGTTTTCTGACAGTGCCGACCTCGGCAGGTCTATGGATCGCACGTCTGACGCATGTACAGTGAGGCGAAGCGATTTTCCCAGACTGTGCTTTATTGGTTCCGGTAGGGGTAGAAACGCTTGGATTTCATGTTGCAGTTCCGGAAATACGTCAACCGGCCGGACACCGCCGACTTCATTCCACCGGTTGTGGTCATTCATCAGGTCATCTTTCCAGTATTTGTTGATCGGCGCCGTATGAGCGACGTTTTCAGATCCGGGCGGGGAACTGATACCGAGAAACAACTCCCCTTCGTGGGGGCCCGTTTCCAGGTAGTTGTCGACCTGGTCATGGGATACATGCAGGGCACTGAGGTTACTACGCGCTTCTTCTTCCGTCAGGCCCAATGCGATCTTCGAACCTTCAATTACAACCTGATCTCCTTCGGCCTGGCCAATCTCGACCTCCGTATTCACGCCGCAATAGAGGACGATGTTTTCAACGTCGCCCATATCGATTGTTTCTTCGAAGTCTTCTCTGGCGATCTTGCAGACCACATCCTGGACATCCTCGGTGACATCGATCTGGCTCATGGCAATGGTCTCCTTTTCCTGGGGCGACAAGGCGTTTTTCAATCGTATTCGAGATTGATACAGCCGACCTCTTGCCGTGGATTCCGGAATGTCCAGGAAGGCGGCGATTTCTTTCAGTGAAAAGCCCGTGTAGTAATAAAGATTGACTACCTGACGATAGTGTTCGGGCAGTCTCTCGACTTCATCCCAGAGCTCAAGGCTTTCGATGTAATCCTGGTGGTTCTGAGCCGCCAAAGGATATTCGTCGCGTATGTGTTCGGCATGCGGATCTACACGGACCAGGCGGCTGGCTCTCTTCCGACGGCTCCATTCCTTGCATCGGTTTACGACGATTCTGTGCAGCCAGCTGCCAAAGATGGACGGTTCCTTCAACTGCGACAGCTTGCAGTAGGCGGCCACAAAGGCGTCCTGTACCACGTCCTCCGCGTCTGTCCTGTCCCTGAGGAAATCCATGGCCACGGCGAATGCGGCATTCTGATATCGCCGGACCAACGGCTCGAAGGCGTCGGCGTTTCCCTGCAGGCACAGGTGGATGTTGTGCGTGTCGTCCTGTGAGAAAGTCGTCATGTAGTCGGCTCGTGGGATCGTCTAAAGCGTATCGTTACGTATTGTAGGACGACTTAGCGACCTAAAACGTCAAAAACAAAATGGTGCAGACGTGTTATGTAGCTGAATCGAAACATCTAAATCGACAACCGGGTTTCCACGGGTAAATAGCGCCTACCCCCTCCCACCGAATCATTGACAC
>VXWP01000013.1:0-51350 GCA_009835325.1 Gemmatimonadota bacterium
TCCCCGAACCGCTCCGCGCGGCCTTCGAAGACCGTCTGTACGTGGTCCTGGCCCGGCACCGCCGGGCGGAGGAGACCCTGAAGGAGATCCGCCTGCGGGAACTGGCGGACCGGTTCGGCCTGCCCACCGTGGCCGCCGTGGAGGTCCTCTACCATACGCCCGGACGGCGCCCCCTGCAGGACGTGCTGACCTGCATCCGGGAGGGGGTGACCCTGCCCGCGGCCGGGCGCCTCCTCCGGCCGAACGACCAGCACGCGCTCAAGGGGCCGGAGGACATGGCCCGCCTCTTCGCCGACGACCCGGCGTCCCTCGAACGGACCCGCGAGGTGGCCGCCCGCTGCACCTTCTCCCTCGGGGAACTGCGCTACCGCTACCCGCTGGAGCGCCTGCCGAAGGGAAAGACGTCTTTCCAGTACCTGGAGGAGCGCACCTTCGAGGGCGCGGCCCGCCGCCTGGGCGGCAAGTTCGAAACGCAGGTCCCCCAGCTGAAGAAGGAACTCGCCCTGATCCGGGAGCTGGAGTACGAGGGGTATTTCCTGACCATGCACGAGATCGTGGAGTACTGCCGCCGCGAGCGCATCCTCTGCCAGGGCCGCGGCTCGGCGGCCAACTCCGCCGTCTGCTTCGCCCTGGGCATCACGGGCGTGGACCCCACCCAGGTGAACCTCCTCTTCGAGCGGTTCATCTCCAGGGAAAGGGCCGAGCCGCCGGACATCGACCTGGACATCGAGCACAACCGCCGGGAGGAGGTGATCCAGCACGTGTACAAGAAGTACGGGCGCACCCACGCCGCCATGGTGGCCAACGTGGTCCGCTACCGCCACCGGTCCGCCATCCGGGAGGTGGGCAAGGTCCTCGAGATCCCGGCCACCGGCCTGGACCGCCTGGCCCGGCAGGTGTCCCACGGGCACTGGGACGAGGACTTCATCCGCCAGGCCGACCTCGACCCGGAGAACCCGGCCCTGCGCCACCTGGCCGCCCTGGTGCTGGAGATCCAGGACTTCCCCCGCCACCTCTCCATCCACCCCGGGGGCTTCCTGCTGGGCCACCATCCCGTCCACGACCTGGTGCCCATCGAGAACGCCACCATGGAGGGGCGGACGGTGATCCAGTGGGACAAGGAGGACGTGGAGGACGCGGGGCTGTTCAAGGTGGACCTCCTGGGCCTGGGCGCCCTCAACCTGCTGCACCTCGGCTTCGACCTCCTGCGGCGGCACCGCCGGATGGAGCTCTCCCTGGCCACGCTCCCCCGTGAGGACGCCGCCACCTTCGACCTGATCTGCCGCAGCGACACGGTGGGCGTGTTCCAGATCGAGAGCCGGGCCCAGATGGCCATGCTCGGGCGCCTGAAGCCGCGCACCTACTACGACCTGGTGATCGAGATCAGCATCGTCCGCCCCGGGCCCATCACGGGCGGCATGGTCCACCCCTACCTGCGGCGGCGCAACGGCGAGGAAGAGATCACCTATCCCCACGAAAGCCTCGTGCCCGTCCTGGAGAAGACCCTGGGCGTGCCCCTCTTCCAGGAGCAGGTGATGCAACTGGCCATGGTGGCGGCGGACTACACCCCCGGCGAGGCCGACCAGCTCCGGCGGGACATGGCCGCCTGGCGGCGGTCGGGACGGATCGAGCGGCACCGGGAACGGCTGGTTTCGCGCATGATCAAAAAAGGCATCGCGGAGGAATTCGCCGAGCACGTCTTCATGCAGATCCGCGGCTTCGGCGAGTACGGCTTCCCGGAGAGCCACGCCGCCAGCTTCGCCCACATCGCCTACGCCACCGCCTACCTGCGCTGCCACTACCCGGCGGAGTTCACCTGCGCCCTGCTGAACGCCCAGCCCATGGGGTTCTACTCGCCCTCCACCATCGTCAACGACGCCCGGATACACGGGGTGGAGGTGCGTCCGGTGAGCCTGCGCCGCAGCCGCTGGGACTGCACCCTTGAGGAGATCGCGAGGGAGGGCGGTGGTAGCGCGGGTGGTGGCAGCGGCGCGAGCGGTCCAGTCGGCAGTGAGGGCGGTGGCGGTGCGACCGGAGCGGGTTCGGGCCGCGGCGCGGCCGGCCGAAAACCCCGCCTCCCCTTCGCGGTCCGCATGGGCCTGCGCTACGTCCGCGGACTGGGGGAAGGAGACGGGGCGCGGCTGGAAGCGGCCATGGAGCAGGCGCCCTTCCGCGATATCGCCGACGTCGCCCGGCGGAGCGGCCTGAACGCGGACAAACTCGAGTCCCTGGCCGAGGCGGGCGCCTTCGCGTGCTTCGGTCCGCTTGGCCCGTTCGGTCCGGACCGCCGCGGCGCCTTATGGCAGGTCCTGGGGACCGAAACCGGCGGGCCGCCCCCCTTGCCGCTGAAATCCCGCGATGCCCAGCCCCGCTTCCAGTCCCTGAACAGCCTGGAGACCATCCTCTGGGACCACCAGGCCGCCGGCCACAGCGTGCAGGGCCATCTCCTCAAGCCGCGCCGCGCCGAACTCGCCGCCCGGGGACTGCCCACCGCCCGGGAACTCAACGGCATGCCGGATGGCCGCTCGGTCCGTTACGTGGGCCTGGTCATCTGCCGCCAGCGCCCCGGGACCGCCCAGGGCGTCACCTTCATGACGCTGGAGGACGAGACCGGCTTCGTGAACCTGGTCATCTGGGAAAAGGTGTTCGAGCGCAACGCCCTGCTGGCCAGGACGCTGCACTGCATGGGCGTGACCGGCAACCTGCAGGTGGGCGAGGGCGTGGTCCACCTCGTGGTCGAGGCGGTCTGGGACCCGAAGCTGGAGGACCGCACGTTGCGGCTGCGGAGCCGGGATTTTCGATAAAGGTTGCAATCAGCCGGCGTAAAACTTGCAATCGGCCGATAACAAACTTGCAATTGGACGACATAAAACCTGCTATCAGACAGCAGGAAGCGGATTCCGTATGGCTACTTCGCCGGCAGGGACGCGGCGTAGTCGGCGGCCCGGGCCACCCAGGTCGCCAGGTCGTCCTCGCTCGCAATGCCCGCCGGCTCCACCAGGGCCCATCCCCTCATGGTCCGACCCGCGATGTCCGCGGGTCTGGTGTGCGGTTCGGCCAGTGTCTCCTCGTGATTCTCCCGCTCGAGCCGCACGATGAGCGAACCCTTCCAGGTCCCCACGCACATGTTGCCGTGGATCATGAAGCAGACGCCACCGAACATGTTTTTCTCGGTGTAGCCCGGATGCGGTGAAAGCAGAGGCCGTATCCGGCCGGCCAACGTGTTGTCGCTCATCTTGACCCGCCTTCCGGCAAATATGGTCGCTTTCGTTCCAGTTTAATCATTATCATTCCTCAATATAAGTCGACATCAGTTACTTCAACATGGTATCGCGATTCCAACGCGATTCCAACACGATTCAAGGAGAGACGCACAAATGGTAAACCTGGTCATTCGTGAATGCGAACCCGAAGACGTGGAAGCCGTTCATCAGCTGGACCTGGACTGGGAATCCGAAGGGGTAACATACGGTTTCGGACCTAGTTCTCCAGACGAAATAAGGGAAGCCCTGGGACCCTATTTGCTCGTGGCCGTCGCAGAGGACGAAGTCATCGGGTACAGCCGCGGCGAGGTCCACGTCAGCCGCGACCTGTGTATATTCGAAGAGGGGGAGCAACACCTCGAAATATACGATCTGTACGTCAGGGAACCCTTCCGAAGCGCGGGAATCGGCGGCAAGCTGGTTGAACGCATGAAGGAGATTGCCGGGCGGAACGGCATCCGGCGGTTCCGCGTACACTCGGCCACCATGGACCTGGACCGTGTGCTCAGGTTCTACCGGAATCACGGCTTTAAGACGTGGTGCCTGGAGATGTTCATATGAAGTCGGACGACGCAATATGATGAAGTTTATATCTCCGTAATTGATGTTGACTATCAAAAACGAACAGTTCATTTTGTGAAACTATTGCTCGAAACGTATCCGGGAGTCTTCCGTTGACCAGCATGCTTCGCGGTCTCATAGCATTCACAACGACCCTGTCGCTGTTCGTACTGTTCTCGTGCGGGAAAGACGGTCCCACGGAACCGCCGGCGCAGGTGCCTGCCACAATCAACCTGTCTTCATACGAAGTCTCGCTTACCGCCGTCGGCCAGATGATCCAAATCACTGCCACGGTACTGGACCAGGAAAGCAGGATAATTCCGGGCGCGTCGGTTACCTGGTCGAGCAGCAATCCCAACGTTGCCAGGATCGACCCGGGTGGAACGGTAACCGCGGCATCGAACGGATCTGCACAGATCACCGCTTCGTTCGATCAGGCCAGGGCGACCGCGTCGGTCAGCGTCCGGCAGGAGCCGGCAAGTATCGCCATCACACCGGCATCCGCGACGCTGACGACGGTCGGCGAGACCGTTCAACTGGAAGCCGTGGTGTACGATAGCGGTGACACGGTCATCCCCGGCGCAACGATAGTCTGGACCAGCAGTCTTCCCGCCGTCGCAACGGTCGGCGCCAACGGACTGGTGACCGCGGTTTCCGACGGGACCACGCAGATCAACGCCGCATCGGGCACCGCGACGATGGTGGCCACGGTCTCGGTCTTCTTCCCTCCTGAGGCGTTCAGTATCACCCTCGATATTTCTTCCGCCACGCTGACCGAAGTCGGACAGACCCTTCAGCTGGCGGCCAAGGTGTACGATATCGATGGCGAGGCCATCCCCGGCGCGCCGGTGACATGGTCCAGCAGCAACCCCGCGGTGGCCACGGTCGATGAAACCGGGTTGGTTACCGCGGTGTTTAACGGTACCACGCAGATCACCGCCACATCGGGCGACGCCAGGGAATCCGCGCGGATTTCCGTCGACATCAGCGGCACCGGACCCCGGCCCTCGGTCGATCGGGAAGCGCTGATCGCCTTCTACAACGAAACGGGTGGACCGGACTGGACGAACCGTTCGAACTGGGTGAGCAACACGCCCATCGGGACCTGGTACGGGGTTTCCGCGGATGGCGACGGGCGGGTGGTCGGACTGCGCCTGAGAGACAACAACCTCTCGGGGTCGATGCCCGCGGACCTGCGACACCTGGGTGAGCTGAAGACTATGGACCTGGGTCTGAACCGGTTGACGGGAGGGCTACCGCCTGAACTTGGACATTTGCTGAAACTGGCCGAGTTGTCGCTGGACGGGAATCAACTGACGGGCAGCATTCCGGCCGAACTGGCCGACATGGTCAACCTGGTGTCATTGAATCTAGGCGCCAACCGGATATCGGGTGGTATTCCGCCTGAACTGGGCCGGCTGGGCAGACTGAAAGCCATGCATCTCCAGGAGAACGATCTGACGGGTGGCATTCCTCCCGAACTCGGCCGACTAACCGCGCTCGAAACCATCAGGCTCGACAACAACCGGCTGTCCGGCGCTGTTTCCCCGGCGTTCGGACAGTGGACCAGACTAACTCATCTCGGTTTGCACGACAATCAACTGACGGGCACCATTCCCCCCGAACTCGGGCAACTTACAAGTCTCGTCGGGTTCGAACTGCACAACAATCAACTGTCCGGAGGTGTGCCCTCCGAATTGGGCCATCTCACCACCATGCGATCGCTTCATCTTAGAAACAACCGCGGTATGGCCGGTCCGTTGCCCCTGTCGCTGACCGGCGTAAGCCTGACCAGCCTGTCGCTGGATTCCACCCAGTTGTGCGTACCACCGGATTCCGCGTTTCAGACCTGGTTGGCGCGCATAGCAGAGGTGTCGGGCGTTACTGAATGCTCGCCGTGACGCGTTTATGAACCATCCAGTAAGGGTATCGTATAGATGAGGTTCGCTCCCGGGTCTCGCTTCCTGCCCCTTTTCGTGGGTCTGGCCCTAACGCTGTCCCTGCAGCCCGCCTGCCTGACGAATCCCTCGGGTCCGCCGACGCAGGAACCCACTACGATCACGCTGTCGACCTACCGGATCGTGTTCACGGCCGTCAACGACCATGTGCGTATCGACGCCACGGTGCTGGACCAGGACAGCAGGGTGATCGCCGACGCCACGGTGAACTGGCGCAGCGCGGACAACAGCGTGGCCCGGGTGACCGACCGGGGCGTGGTGACGGCCGCGGGAGCCGGAACGACGCAGATCACCGTCTCATCGGGTTACGCCACGGCAACCGCGACGGTCTCGGTGGAGCAGGTGGCGGACAGCATCGAGATCTCCCCTTCTTCCATCACACTGGCGCAGGTGGGCGAGACAGGTCAGTTCACGGCGGTGGTTTTCGATGCAAACGACCGGATCATTCCGGGCGCGGCGGTGGTGTGGTCGAGCAGTAACCCCGAAATCGCCACGGTGGACGCCAGCGGCCTGGTGACGGCGGTGTCGCCCGGGGATGCCCTGGTCACGGCTTCCTCGGGCGGAGTCTCCACGTCCCGTCCCGTCTACGTCGAGGTCGCGCCGGAGCCGTCGCGCATCGTGCTCAACATATCGGAAGCGACGCTGGCGGCCGTGGGCCAGAGCCTGCAGCTGGACGCCCAGGTGTACGATTCGGATGGCGCGGCCATCCCGGGCGCGGTGGTGATGTGGTCGAGCAGCCGCCCGGACGTGGCCACGGTGGCCGCGGGCGGCCTGGTGATCGCGGTGTCGAACGGCACGACGCAGGTCACGGCTTCCTCGGGCGACGCGTCGGCGCAGGCGTTGATCCACGTGGTCATCGAGGGCACAGAGCCGCCGGACCCACCGGACCCGCCACCGCCTCCTCCTCCCCCGCCGGAAACGTCGACAGATCGTGACGTATTAGTCGCACTATACGAGGCCACGGACGGTCCGAACTGGACGAACAACACAAACTGGCTGAGTGATGCGCCGATTGGGGATTGGTACGGGGTGGACGCGAATGCCAGCGGGCAAGTGATTAATCTAAGGCTGAACAATAACGCGTTGTCTGGGCATATACCTGTCGAACTGGGTGAAATGGCTGAACTGCGTCTTCTGAGTGTCGGTTTTAACGCGCTAACCGGTAGTATTCCCCTCGAAATGGGAAAACTTGTCAACCTGCACTTTCTACGGCTGGACCACAACGAACTGACCGGTAGCATCCCCCCAGTTCTGGGTGAGTTAACTAGACTACGCACGCTGGATCTGGCGAAAAACGTATTGACCGGACGCATTCCCCCGGAACTTGGAAAACTGGCAAACCTGAAGGCACTGAGCATTGCCCGTAACCAGTTAACCGGCAGTATCCCTTCAGAATTAGGCGCATTGGCCAACCTTACAGAACTGAGTGCCGGTGCCAACCAATTGACCGGCAGTATCCCTCCTGAACTGGGAAGTCTTTCCAAACTTAGTATACTCGAACTACTTCAAAACGGTTTGACGGGGAATATACCTCCCGAATTGGGTCGGTTGACCAACCTGGAAAGGCTGTATCTGAACGAGAATCAACTCACAGGAGAGGTACCTTCCGAGTTTGGCGGCCTTGCCAGTCTAAAAACGCTTAATCTCCAGGACAACACAGGGTTGACCGGTCCGTTGCCTGCTTCGCTGACCAACGTGAGTCTGATCGAATTGTCGATGGGATATACGCAGTTGTGCGTGCCTTCAACCGACGAATTCAGGGTGTGGCTGGATTCAATAGAAAACGCAACAGGTGTCACGTTCTGCGAACCCGAACCTTCATCCGACCGCGACGTTCTGGTCGCCCTATACAATGCCACGGACGGTCCGAACTGGACGGACAACACCAACTGGCTGAGTGAAGAGCCGATTGGAACCTGGTATGGAGTAACGACAGACAACGATGTGAAAGTGATTAGACTGCGACTAAACGAGAACAACCTGAGCGGAGTGCTCCCCCCCGAGATCGGACAATTGTCCAATCTGCGAACGCTGCGACTCTTCAGTAACGCCTTGAGTGGTCCGATTCCTCCCGAGATAGGGCAATTGGCCAGTTTACGATACCTGGACATTTCAGATAACAAATTCACCGGAGTTATTCCACCCAGTTTCGGACAGTTAGTAAATTTAAGAGACCTGATCCTGTCCTATAACCAATTTACCGGAAATATCCTGCCTGAAGTCTGGCAACTAAGCAATCTGGTCTTCCTGGATTTGGCCGATAATCAACTCACGGGTATAATCCCGCCCGAAATCGGGCAACTTGTGAAATTGCGTACCTTGTCGCTTCATGGCAACCGGTTAACGGGTGTAATTCCACCCGAAATTGGACAGCTTGTAGAACTTGGAGGCCTGTTGTTACACGCGAATTTACTGACCGGCGAAATCCCATCGGAAATCGGACAGCTTGTAAATTTGAACGGCCTGAGGTTGGAAAGAAACCGGTTATCAGGCGAAATCCCGTCCGAAATCGGGCAACTTGTCGGTCTTAAAGGCCTCCATTTAAGCGAGAACCAGTTGACCGGAGATATACCATCCGAAATCGGAAATTTGACTGTTCTTGAGCGGCTGACCCTTTTTGAAAACCAGTTATCAGGGGGAGTTCCACCAGAAATAGGTGGAGTCACCAAGCTGTTGGTGTTGGATCTACGAGACAATCAACATATGTCAGGTCCCCTTCCGACTGCAATCACCTCTCTTTCGTCTTTGAACCGCCTGGCCCTTGAAGGGACGGAGCTTTGCGTTCCATCCAATGAGACTTTCCGAGCGTGGCTGGGCAGCATCGACAGACATTCCGGTGTCATTTTCTGCGAGGATGCGCCCGAACCATTGTCTGACCGCGACGCACTGGTCGCGCTTTACCACGCCACGGACGGCCCGAACTGGACGAATAACACCAACTGGCTAAGCGACAAGCCGATTGGAGATTGGTACGGAGTGTCCACGGACGCCGATGGGAGGGTGACCTGGCTCGCACTGGAACTGAATCGGTTGAACGGTGTCATTCCACCAGAAATCGGCGATCTTGGCAACCTTGTTGATCTCAATCTCTATGCCAACCAACTGAGGGGCCACATTCCACCGGAAATCGGATTGCTATCTAATCTTACATTCCTGAATCTGGGTCATAACAGCTTGACCGGACCTATCCCGGCAGAAATCGGACTACTTAGTGCAATCCGAGAATTACAAATCTACGAGACCAAGTTGTCGGGGTCCATACCGCCGGAGATCGGACAACTCAGTACACTGGTTGAGCTTTTGCTGTATGGTAACGAACTGACTGGCGCGATCCCACCCGAACTCGGCAATTTGCGCGTCCTTGAAACGCTACATCTAGGGGCTAATGATTTGGAAGGCACCATCCCGTCTGAACTCGGCAATCTGAATAGCCTGAAGAATCTCTCACTTGATAGCACGCAACTGACAGGCACCCTACCTCCCGAATTAGGCAATCTTGTTGCGCTTGAAAGGCTGAGTATTACTAACAACCAGTTGTCGGGCGGAATCCCTCCTGAATTCGGTCATCTCGACAAGCTGGAATCGTTGCAACTACAATACAATGAGCACATGGTTGGACGGTTACCTATCGAATTAACCACCATCTCCACCTTGAGTTACTTGAATCTGGAAAGTACAAAGTTGTGCGTACCCGACCAATCCGCTTTCAGGGCGTGGCTGGCCGGTATAGAGAGACAATCCGGTGTCGTTTATTGCGAGGACGAACCCGAACCACTGTCCGATCACGACGCGTTGGTTGCGTTCTACCACGCCACGGACGGTCCCAACTGGACGAACAATACCAACTGGATTAGCCAAGAACCGCTCGGTGAATGGTACGGGGTGAGTTTGGGTGACGACGGAAGGGTGATTGAACTGCATCTAAACGAAAACAATCTGGTAGGTTCGATTCCTTCGGTCCTGGGGAATCTATCTTACCTGACCGGACTCTACCTTCGAAGCAACGAACTTTCGGGTTCCATCCCGCCGTCGTTGGGCAATCTAACGGAATTGAAACAACTGGACTTAGACCACAACCGACTGTCGGGTCCGATTCCCCATACACTGGTCGAACTCACGGGACTGCAGGACCTGAGACTCCAGGACAATGAGCTGTCGGGTTCTATTCCTTCTTCACTGGGCGATCTTTCTAACTTGCGGGATCTTAGCCTGGCCAGGAACGCATTGACGGGCTCTATCCCTTCTTCGCTGGGGAATTTACAGAAACTGCAGTTCTTCTCTCTCTTCGAAAATGAGTTGTCAGGTCCCATCCCTTCTTCACTGGGTGGCCTGATCGGGGTCGAGCTTTTCTACCTCCACTCGAACGCGTTGACGGATTCCATCCCTTCTACAATGGGGAACCTGGTTAAGGTCCGGGACTTCAGGCTCGATAGCAACGAACTGACGGGTTCCATACCTCCAACACTGGGCAATCTGGCGGAAGTGACCCAGTTACTGCTTGGTTCCAACAGGTTAACGGGTGAAATCCCATCGTCTCTGGGCAGTCTTGCGAAATTAAGATCTCTCGGCCTTTCCGGCGGAAACGAGTTCAGCGGTTGCATTCCGATATCGCTGCATAATGTAGCCCAGAATGACCTGGCCGGGCTCGACCTGCCTGATTGCCCCTGATTTCTGAAGTGGGTCAGGCCGGTAAATTCGTGGCACGCTGCGGATCCCGCATCGCAGGAGGAGGCTCACCCTGCCCCCACCATCCCCCTCAGCCGATCCCACTCCTGCACATATTCGGCCAGGTGACCGTTCTCCGGTGATTTCGCCTTCTCTTCGAGCATGGACCGCACCAGGTCCTGTTCCTCCTGATACTGGTCGTCGTTGAAGAACCCGGCGAAATGGGCGATGCGAAGCCAGACGAGGTAGGTCGTCACGGCGTCGTGCTGGTTGTACTGGGCAATGCGCCGGATGCCGCCGTCGAGCCAGGCTTCGGCGACGCTGTCCCCGTCGAAACCGCCCATCTTGCCCGGGATGCCCGACAGCACCGCCATCTCCTTCAGGGAGGGGCGCGCCTTGCCCCACTCTCCGATGGCCATCATCAGGTCCACGTTCCATTCGCTGGCCCGCGAGAAGTAATCGTAGCCCTCCCACGGCTTGTCCGGCCGCTTGCAGAACCCGGCCGCGGTGATGCCCTTGATGATCCCTCGCTGGATCATGATTGGCAGGTCCGATCCGGTGGAATTGAAGCCTACGAGTTGGGGCAGGCGGCGCCCCACGCTCTCGAGGAACCGGGACAGGATCGTGGCTTCGTCGCAGTCATCGGGGTTGTCCGGGTCCCGAGGTTGTACGCGCAGGTCGATCGTGACGTTTCCCTGGGGATCCTGGCTCCGGGTCACCATGGCGATGGAGACCAGGCGGGACATGGCATACTTGAGAAAGGGCCGCGGCTTTTCTTCGGTGGCCCCGTTCTGGCGCCACATCTCCTGGACGACTTCGAAGTCGGGCATTTCGGCCGGCAGGTCGTAGAGCAGGCGCCCCGCGTCGGGGTCAGGCACCCATTCCGCGTCGAAGGCCCACACATCGTGTTTTACGCTTTTGAACATGATCGGTCCCGGGTTTGGATGATTGACTCAGTCATAATTGTCCTTTCTGCTAAACTACTGAACAGGTGATTCTCCATCGATATTATCGGCAATGCGCTCATCCGTAGCAAGGAACAGCGCGTCCCGCTCGTCCTGAGGTACGTAGGTTCCCGGATGGCCTGCCGATTCCATGGCCGCGCGCAGCGGAGCGAGATCCTGTTCGTGAAAGTGCGCCAGAAACCGGATGTTCCGCTGGACTTCCGAAGCGCTGAGACGGGCGACGGGTTTCTCCAGCAGGCCGTGGGTCAGGGGCACGAGGGCGTCGGGTCCGGTGCCGGACAGGAAGCGTTCAAGGGAGGCAACGACTTCCGGCGGCACCTGGCGAAAGCCGGTCAGGCGGGAACCCCTGATGCGTTCGTGGGGCGGAAGATGGCGGACCGGTTCGATATGTCCGATCAGCTTCAGCACGTAGACCAGCGCGTCGAAGGCGGCCAGGGCGCGCCGCCGCGACTTGAACACGCCGTACCACTTGAGGTCCAGATCCTTCCACGCGTCCACATGGGTCGTGAAGCAGAGCAGGACCTGCTTCTCCGTGCCGCCCAGGCCGAGGGCCGGGTAAAGGAAGTCCCAGGTGCCGTCTTCGTTGTAAGGCGGCCTCAGCTTGCGGATCAGTTCGTTCTCGAGCAGCAGGGCCTCGCGTTCCGATTCCCGCGGCATGATCTCGAGGGCGCTCGCCTCCCGGACCAGCGTCCGCATCTTGCGGTGCACCTTGCGGCGCGAGGCGTTTCGGTACTGCTGGAGTCGCCGCCTTATGTTCGCGGCCTTGCCGACGTAGATAACGGTGCCCTGCCCGTCCTTGAACAGGTAGACCGCCGGCGTCATGGGCGATTCATCGATGAGGCGCTCGCCGAATTTCCGGTCGAACTGGCGCATGGTGTAGTCGTATCTACAATGTATATACAGTGCATCTGCGTTGCATAATCGTTGCATCTGCGTTGCATGTAGGCCTGACGACAGTTATAATATACCCTTGTATACCGCATCGACATCCCAAATCCCTCATTTTCCACGAATATTCCGTGCACCGACCGGAGAGCCCGACCATGACCGCGGAAAAACTGATCATCGATTACATAAGCGACCAGGACGACGACCTGTCCCGGATGGCCATGGACATCTGGGACCATCCGCAGATCGCGATGCAGGAGACCTACGCGTCGAAACTGCAGGCAAAGGATCTGGAAGCGGACGGCTTTACCATCGAGTGGGGCGCCGGGGGGATGGAAACGGCCTTCGTCGCCACCTGGGGCTCGGGAGATCCCATCATCGGTTACCTGGGGGAGTATGACGCACTGCCCGGCCTGTCCCAGACGGTTTCCGCCGAGCGGGAAGCCATCGAACCGGGCGGCCCCGGCCACGGCTGCGGCCACAATCTCTTCGGCACGGCGTGCCTGGGTTCCGTAAAGGCCCTGAAGCGCGCGATGGAACGGGATGGCATCGGCGGCACGATCCGGTACTACGGCTGTCCCGCGGAAGAACAGGTGGTGGGCAAGGTGCTCATGGCGAATGACGGCGTCTTCGACGACCTCGACGCCGCCATCACCTGGCATCCCGGCGCAACGAACGTGGTCTGGAACGGTTCGTCGCTCGCGCTCAACTCCTTCAAGGTGAATTTCCACGGCGTGGCCGCCCATGCCTCGGCCATGCCGCACCAGGGTCGCAGCGCCCTCGACGGCGTGATGCTGATGGACGTGGGCATGAACTACCTCCGGGAGCACGTGATCCCGGAAGCGCGCATCCACAGCGTGGTAACGAGCGGCGGGGAAGCGCCGAACGTGGTGCCGGCCTTTGCCCAGGTGTGGTACTACATCCGATCGCCGAAACGCGCCGAGGTGGACGAGATGTACGAACGGGTACTCGACATCGCGAAGGGTGCCGCGCTGATGAGCGGCACGACCCACGATATCGAGTTTATCGGGGGCGCCTACGAGGTCCTGCCGAACGGCACGATCTCCGATCTGATGCTGAAGAACATGCAGGCGGTGAACGATCTCGCCTTCACCGCCGAGGAACGGCGCTTCGCCCGGCAGCTCCAGGCGACTTTTCCCGAGAACGCGGTCCGGTCGGCCTACGAGCGGATGGAGAAATCGACGGTCAAGGATTCCATTGCCGAAAGCATCGAGAATCCCCTCTGGACCCAGGTGCTTCCCCATACCGATACCCCGCCGCACGTGGAAGGTTCGACGGACGTGGGCGATGTGAGCTGGATCGCGCCCACGGGGCAGCTCACGACCTGCTGCTGGCCCCTGGGCACGCCGGCCCACAGCTGGCAGATGGTCGCCTCCTCCGGTTCGAGCATCGGTAGCAGGGGCATGCTCTTCGCGGCCAAGTCCCTGGCGCTTACGGGCCTCGACCTGTTGCGGGACCCGGACCTGCTCAAACGCGCCAACGAGGAATTCGACGAGGCGCGGGACGGCAAGACCTACAAGAGCGCGCTGCCTGAGGCGTAGTGCGCTGCCGGATGCGCGAGGACCAGATGACAAGTACCATTTCGAAGGCGGCCATTTCTCCGGAGCCGAAGGTCGGTATTCCCCCGGACGCCGGCGAACGGTACCGGCGAGACGGCTTCTTTTTCTCGCCGCCCATCATCCCCACCGACCTGATCAGCCGGGTCACGGCCAGCATGGACGCGGTCATGGCCGGCGAATACGAGACCGGGGAACCGCCGCGCCGTTCATGGAACCCGGGCGACGACCCGAAGTGCATCCGCAAGATCGACCAGGCGCACCTGTCGGACCGGACGATCTACGAACTGGCCTCGCACCCCGCCATCGGGCACTGGGCGTCCGTCCTGCTGGGGGCGAAGCGCGTCCAGCTGTGGGCGTCCCAGATGCTTTACAAGCCACCGGCCGGCCCTGACGGCGGGGTGACCGGCAATGTCGGCTGGCATCAGGACAAGCAGTACTGGAGGTACCTGGAAGGCGAGCTGTTCACGGCATGGGTTGCCGTAAGCGACGTGACGGCGGCGTCCGGCCCCATGCGGTTTCTGCGGGGCTCGCACCGGTGGGGGCTGCTGGACAGCGGCGACTTCTTCGGCCACGACCACGAGGCGCAGCGGAAGGACATCCCCGTACCCGAGGGAGAAAGCTGGGTTGAGGTCGAGGCGGTCCTGCCTCCCGGCGCGGTCAGTTTCCACGACCGCCATACCTACCACGCCAGCGGGCCGAACGTATCGAACGCACCGCGCCGCAGTTTCGCCTTTCACCTGCGGACTGAAAACACCCGGCCGGTGGAAGGCCGCAACGACTACTACCTGCAGCACCTGGACGATCCCGCCTATTGCCCGGTGCTATACGAGGCGTGATTTAACAAGGAGTCACCCGGTATGAGCGATGTATTGGATGCGGTCTTTATCTTTCCACTGATGCTCGTGGGCATGTCTCTCTTCATCACGGGCCTGCTCGCCATGGCCGGCGGCAACAACATGGGGCGTATCGGCCTTTCCACCCCCAGGCGCGGCAAGATCGCCATGGCCGTGGGGGTGGTCATAAACACCATCGGGATTACCTTGCTGACCTGACTTTTCCCAGGACCCATAGTCTCAGCAGCGGGCCAGCATCATGAGCGTGTTACTGATCGCCGCCGGGCTCTACCTTTTCGTATCGGGCGTGGTCGTATGGGCCGGCGGCAGGACGGTGGAGCGGATCGGGCTCACCACCCGGAACCGTGGATTGATCGCGCTCATCCTGGGCGCTGGCCTGTTGATCTACGCCATAGCCTACTAGCCGTCGTCACCTGTACCAGCTTCCGTCACCTATCGCAAAAACCCTTGCCGCCCAGTATCTTCCGGACATTTTCCGACTTTCTGATGTAGGCGGCCACCCAGGGGTACATATCCGCTCCGGCTGGTTACCTTCGGTCCGGAATCCTCCGGTAGCCATGGATGCGCCGCACCTGTGCTCGCCGCTGCGCCCGCGATCGAGAAATCCGGCGCGGGGATCGCACTCAACACTTGATTGTAACAAAGAAATCGACTTCCTTCTTAAGTATAGCACTTTCCTTCGCCGGACCGTTTAGCCGTATGCGCGAAAGTTCACCGGAAACGCGCCGGTCCGTCTGAAACCGAAATCTCAAGATCAGAATTCCCATGACCAACGACCTCTTCCATCCCGCCGTGGCCGCGTGGTTCGAGGACCGGTTCGAGGAACCGTCCGACATCCAGAAGCGCGCCTGGCCGGTCATCAAGCAGCGTCAGAACACGCTGATCGCGGCGCCCACGGGTTCCGGCAAGACGCTCGCGGCCTTCCTGTCCTCCATCGACGACCTGGTCCGCCAGGGCCAGTACGGATCGCTGCCCGAGGGCACGCAGATCGTCTACGTTTCGCCCCTGAAGGCTCTCAGTAACGACATCCACGCCAACCTGCAGGTCCCGCTCAAGGGCATTCAGGCGATCCTGAAGGAGCGCGGCCGGCCAGACGTGCCGATCCGCGTGGCGGTCCGAACCGGCGACACGCCCACGAGCGAGCGCGCCGCCATGACGAAGCATCCGCCCCACATCCTGGTGACGACGCCGGAAAGCCTCTACCTGCTGCTGACCAGCGCGGGCGGGCGCCGGATCCTGCCGAACGTGCACACGCTCATCATCGACGAGATCCACGCGCTGGTGGGCAACAAACGGGGATCCCACCTGGCCCTTTCGGTGGAGCGGCTGGAACGGCTTACCTCCGGTCCGCTCACGCGCATCGGCATATCGGCCACGCAGAAACCCATCGACCGGATCGCCCACTTCCTCACCGGCGCGGGCTACGCGAAGGGCAAGGGCTGCAAGATCCTCAACACCGGGCATCGGCGCAAACTCGAGCTGAAGATCGAAGTGCCCCGTTCCCCCCTCGGCGCCGTCATGTCGAACGAGGTGTGGGAAGAGGTGTACGAACGCCTCGAGGAGCTCATCCTGCGGCACCGGACGACCCTGGTCTTCGTCACTACGCGGAGCATGTCGGAGCGGCTGGCCCGCCACCTGAGCGAACGGCTGGGCACCGAGAACGTCACCTCCCACCACGGCAGCATGTCGAAGGAGCACCGGCACGACGCCGAACAGCGGCTCAAGGCCGGCGCGCTGAAGGCCCTCGTGGCCACGGCCTCCCTGGAACTGGGGATCGACATCGGATCCGTCGATCTCGTCTGCCAGATCGGCTCTCCCAAGGCGATCGCCACGCTCATCCAGCGGGTGGGCCGCTCGGGCCACACGATTACGGGCACGCCGAAGGGCCGCCTGTTCCCCCTGACGCGGGACGAACTCGTGGAGGCGGCCGCGATCATGGACTCGGTGCGGCGGGGCGAGCTGGACCGGATCATCATCCCCGAACAGCCCCTCGACGTGCTGGCCCAGCAGATGATCGCGGAGGTGGCCAACTGCGATTTCAGCGAGGACGATCTGTACCACCTGGTGCGAAAGGCCTATCCCTACCGCGGTCTGTCCCGGGAGGAATTCGACGGCGTCGTGTCCATGCTGGCCGAGGGCTATACGCCGCGCCGGGGCCGCAAGCACGCCTACATCCAGCGGGACCTCATGAACGGTACGGTCAGGGGCCGGAAGGGGGCACGGATCAACGCCCTGATGTCGGGCGGGACGATTCCCGACCAGTTCGACTACGACGTGATCATGGAGCCCACGGAGACCTTCATCGGCACGCTGAACGAGGACTTCGCCATCGAGAGCACGGCCGGGGACATCGTGCAGCTGGGGAACAACTCGTGGCGGATCCTGCGCGTGGAGAAGGGCAAGATCCGCGTGGAGGACGCCCAGGGCCTGCCGCCCACCATGCCCTTCTGGTTCGGCGAGGCGCCGGGGAGGACGGTCGAACTCTCCGCTTCGCTGTCGCGGCTAAGGGAAGAGGTGGCGAGCCGGATGGACGTGGGTTCGGAAAAAGGGAAGCTCGACCCGGAATG
Source organism: Gemmatimonadota bacterium (assembly GCA_009835325.1). Taxonomy (NCBI): domain Bacteria; kingdom Pseudomonadati; phylum Gemmatimonadota; species Gemmatimonadota bacterium. The sequence continues at coordinate 17,302 of VXWP01000013.1, forward strand.
GAAGCGGGAGGCCGAGGACTGGCTGATGGAATCCGCGGGCGTTTCCCACGTCGCGGCGACGCAGATTGCGGAGTACCTCGGCGCGGCCAAGGCGGCCCTCGGCGTCATCCCCTCGCAGAAGGACCTGGTGGCGGAACGGTTCTTCGACGAGGCCGGCGACATGCACCTGGTGCTGCACAGCCCCTTCGGAAGCCGGGTCAACCGGGCCTGGGGACTGGCCCTGCGCAAGCGTTTCTGCCGGACCTTCAACTTCGAGCTGCAGGCCGCGGCCAACGAGGATTCCATCATCCTGTCCCTGGGCGCCACCCACAGCTTCTCCCTGGACGACGTCTTCAGCTACCTCAACGCCAAGACGGTCCGGGAGGTCCTGGTCCAGGCGCTCCTCGACGCGCCCATGTTCGAAGTGCGCTGGCGCTGGAACGCGTCCACCGCCCTGGCCGTGCTGCGGCGCAGGGGCGGCGACCGGGTGCCGCCGCAGATTCAGCGGTCCGTGGCCGAGGACCTGATCGCCCAGGTGTTCCCCGACCAGATCGCGTGCCTGGAGAACATCGCGGGCGACCGGGAGGTGCCGGACCATCCCCTGGTCAGCCAGACGATCGAGGACTGCCTGCACGAGGCCATGGACGTCGAGACCCTGGAGACTGTCCTGAAGACGATGAAGTCCGGAGACATGAACGTGCACGCCCGGGACCTCCGCGAGCCCTCGCCCATGGCCGAGGAGATCCTCAACGCCCGGCCCTATGCCTTCCTGGACGACGCACCCCTCGAGGAGCGGCGGACCAACGCCGTCCGGAACCGCCGCTGGCTCGACCCCGCGGTCGCCGGCGACCTGGGACGCCTGGACCCCGAGGCTATCGACACCGTGCGTGGCGACGCCTGGCCCGAGGTGCGCAGTCCCGACGAACTCCACGACGCCCTGGTGCTCGCGGGGTATGTCACGGAAGAAGAGGGGCGAAAGGGCGATCAGTTCGGGAGCTGGACGGAGTACTTCGCCGTATTGGAAGGCGACCGCCGGGCCGCCACGCTCGTGACGGAGGGCGGGAAACGCCTGTGGACGCCCCTGGAACGGCGAATCCATTTCGAGCGGGTGCATCCGCAGGGGCGATTCGAACCGGCGGAGGCAATCCCGGACGACGTGAGAGGCAACCTGGAGAAGGGTTTTCAGGCCGCGGCCAGGCAGGCCCGCCCGGCCGACGCATCCGAGCCGACCGAGCCGACCAGGCCGGCCGACGCATCCGCCACGGAAGAGCACGTACTGACAGAATACGCGCTGGTGGAACTGATACGCGGGAGGCTGGAGACGCTGGGTCCGGTCACGGCGGCCGGCCTGGCCGGGTCCATCGACCTGCCGGTCGGCAAGGTCGATCAGGCGCTGGCCGCCCTGGAGCAGGAGGGATTCGTATTCAGGGGACAGTTTTCGCCGGACGCGGACGGGCTGGAGTGGTGCGAACGGCGGCTGCTGGCGCGGATCCACCGCTTCACGATCACCAAACTGCGCCGGGAGATCCAGCCCGTTTCACCCGCCGACTTCATGCAGTTCCTCTTTACCTGGCATCACCTGGCGCCTGACACCCGGCTCAAGGGCGCCGACGCCGTGACCGCGGTGCTGCGCATGCTGGAAGGCGTGGAGGCGCCGGCCGCGGCCTGGGAGAGCGAGATCCTGCCGTCCCGCGTTACCGACTACGACTACGCCTGGCTCGACAACCTGTGCCTTTCCGGCAAGTACGCCTGGGGACGGCTCCGTCCCCACCGGTCGAACGGCGAGCACGGAAAGACGGCCGGTCCGATCCGGTCGACGCCCATCGCCATCGTGGACCGCATGAACCGTTCTCTGTGGATGTCCCTGAGCGGCGTGACCGGCGACGACGAACTTCCGTTTTCCACCTACGCGAAGACGGTACTGGACCTGATGACCCGGCAGGGCGCGGTGTTTTTCGACGACATCACCTCGCAGTCCGGCCTCCTTCGGACCCACGCCGAGGAGGCCGTTGCGGAACTGGTTTCGGCGGGGATGGTCACGTCGGACAGTTTCGCGGGCCTCCGGGCCCTGCTGGTGCCGTCCCGTCACCGGGAGTCGAGGCGGGGACGGGAACGCCGGAACCCCTTCGACCTGTCGACGGCGGGACGGTGGGGACTGACGTCCCGCGTGCCGGCGGAAGGCAACGCGGAAGAGGATCTCGAGGCCTATGCCCGCGTCGCGCTCGCCCGGTACGGCGTCGTGTTCCGGCGCCTGACGGAGCGGGAGAACACCTCACCGCCGTGGCGGGACCTCGTGCGGGTGCTTCGGCGGATGGAAGCCCGGGGAGAGATCCGCGGCGGCCGGTTCGTGAACGGCGTCTGGGGCGAGCAGTACGCCCTGGGCGAAGCCGTGACCCTGCTGCGCAGCATCCGGCGGAAGGAGAAACAGGGCACGCTCGTGGCCATCAGCGCCGCCGACCCCCTGAACCTGGTCGGCATCATCACGCCCGGGCGGCGCGTACCCGGCATCACGACCAACCGGATCCTCTACCGGGACGGCGAACCGATCCTGATCATGGAAGGCGGCGAAATCAGGGAGACCTCTCCGGTAGCGGCCGAAGAACAGTGGGCGCTGCGGCAGGAGCTGGTCAAGCGGGATTTCCCGCCGAAGCTGAAAGCCTACCTGAGCGGACGTCGGACCCGAGAAAAGGCCGGTGCGCAGAAGTCATAGTGCGCATGAGAAGCGGACCGACGGTCCTTGACGGCCCTTGCGGCCGGTCCCGGGCGGCAGGCATGAAGAAAGTCTTCATCATCCTACTGGCTTCCGTAATCTCGTTGTCGGCAACCGGCAAGGGATTCGCCCAGGTCGCCCAGGTCGCCCAGGTCCCCGAAAAGCGCATGTCGATCAGCCTGGGTGGCGGGAGGAGTATCCCTCTAGGCGATTTTGCGGACGGAAAAACCAGGGGATCTTTATTCCTCCTTGGGGTGACGGTACGCGTTTCCGAATCCCTTCATCTCGCGTTCAACGGCCATGACAACCTCTTTTCAGTAAAACACGGTCGACACGACAGGGATCGCCTGAGCGACGAAGCGCTGCAGAGACTTGGACCGGACGTGGATGCCAACGTAAGCCTGGAAGGCGCCAACTTCGGATTGATGTACAAGACCACCACTTCCCCCGCAGCCGTTTACGGGATCGGCGGCATCGGCTACGCCAGGGCAATCGACCGGTTCTTCGGTACCGTGCGCGGCACGAAGTTGACCGCGTTCAGTTCAGAGGCTTCTTTCAGTGTCCTTCTGGGCGGCGGCGTGCACATGCCCGTTACGGACACGGTCGGCCTGGCGCTGGACGTGAGATACATTCGCGCCTTCAACGACCGGAACATCCAGTGGATTCCGGTCGCCGCCTCTGTGGTCTTCAATTTCTGGAAGGTAGCACCTCAGTAGGTACCCCGGCGCGGCGCTGATCGCCCGGCGTCCTCTACGCTTCCATCATCGTCTTCAATACGTCTACCAGTTGCGCGGGCGAGGCCGTTCCCGTGACACCCAGTTGACGGACGGTAATCGAAGCCGCGAGGTTTCCGACCAGGGCGGCCTCCATGAGCGTCGCGCCGGCGGCCAGCGAGGCCACGATCCCGGCCGTGACGCTGTCCCCGGCCCCAACGGTGTCCACGGGTTCCGGAACGCGTATGCCGGGCACATGCCGGCGGTCATCGCCGTCGATCAGCAGCAGGCCGTCCGCGCCGAGGGTGATGTAAACCGGCCGTGCCGTTCCTTCGTCCGCTCCGCCCATCTCACCCGGCCGGTCCGTTCTATTGTCCGCTCCGCGCATCTCGTCCCGGTTTCCCTTGCGGATGACGTGGTGGAAATCGCCGATGCGTTCGCGCGAATCCGCCAGGATGACTTTCTCCGGCAGGTTCTTGCCGAGGTCGCCGATCGCATCACGGACCCGGTCCGTGACGACTCCGGTGTTGGGTCTCCCCACCTGGTCCAGGACGGCCACACCGTCCACCCCGGTCGTCATGTCTTCCATGAATTCGATCAACCGGCCTTCCAGGGCCCGTGGCGTGGGCGTCCGGTTCTGTATGTCGATGCGGCTTGATTCCCGTTCTCCGCCCGGCTCCCGGTTCATGGGCTTGATGTAGGTGGGCGTGAACCGGTCCGGGGATTCGACCAGTCCGTCGAGGCGGACTCCCATGGCCGCCAGGCCCTGCCTGAGCTCGTACCCCTCCCCGTCGTCGCCCGTGATCCCCACGGCGAACAGGTCTCCGACGCCCAGGGCGTGCAGGTTGGCCATGACCGTGCCCGCGGCGCCGGGCATGCAGCGTCTGGCGACGACCTGGCGCGCGGCCAGCCCCGTCTCCAGGGACGGTTCGTCCAGTGCCGGATCGAGGACCAGGTACTTGTCCAGGAAGAAGTCGCCCACGACCATGATGGATAGGCCGGCGAAGCGGGACAGCAGGCTTTCGAGGCGGTGTGGAGTCATCTCAGGCAATGTAAGATCCAGCGGACGTAAATAAAAGTATTTACAGTAAATAAACGATTTCGGCAGGCTGCTTTTCCTTGATTTTCGGGCTCAGAAAGTGTACCTTTGCGAACTGGATTGAGCCGCGATTTCCTCACACTTTCCCAGGACATCAAACCGCATTCGAAGCATTGTAGCGTTACGGATGCATCCACTTTATTGATATATGACCGGTTCCGTTCATTCCTCAAGTCGGCACGCCCCGCAGCAAGGTCCCAAAGGAAGTTACATGCGCCTGGCCGATCCCCTGCCGGATCAGATTCAGAAGAAACTCTACCCCGTACTGGAAACCGACGAAGAAATCCACATCACCCTGGAATCGGACCTGGACGCGAAAGGCCGGTTCCAGCCCTCCTGGCTCATCGTAACCGACCGCCGCGTCATGGCCCTTGAACTCAACGGCGCCGGCGACGACATCGCCGTCCCGCTGGATGACCTGACCAGGGTGGCGGTGGAACCCCTGGTAGGCGGCTCCTGCCTGGAGGTCTCCACGGCCGAAGACACGATTCCGCTGATCCGATATTCCCAGAGCCGCGTGGACGTCTTCAACGAGGCGCAGCGCGGCATCGAGCAGCACATCGAGGAAAAGCCGTTCCAGGTCAAGACGGAGTTCCCCCGGGTGGTCTGCGACACCTGCGGCAGGCGCCTGCCCACCCGGGACGGACTGTGTCCCGCCTGCGTCAGCAAGTGGGGTATGCTCAAGCGGATCTGCTCCTACCTGGGCGCCCACCGGACCAAGGCCATCGCCATGGTGGCGCTGTTCGCCGTGCTCAGCGTGGCGGAACTGCTGCCGCCCAAGATTACGCAGCTCATCATCGACGACGCCTTCGCGAACGAAGACGTGGACCTGCTGTTCTGGTTCGTCGCGGCCATGGCCGGCCTGCTCGTCCTCCGCTGGCTGGGCGAGATGGCGAACGGCTGGCTGACGGCCTGGGTGGGCGCCCGCGTGGTGGCGGATATCCGGGCCCAGGTGTACCAACACGTCGAATACCTTTCGCTGGGGTTCCACGACAAGCAGAAGACGGGCGGCCTGCTTTCGCGCGTGACGCGGGACACCCGGAACGTGCGCAGCTTCCTGGTGGACGGCCTGCCCTTCCTCATCCTCCGCTGGATGACGACGCTCGGGATCATCGGCATACTGTTCTACACCAACTGGGTGCTCACGCTCTACATCCTCATCCCCGTGCCGCTCATCATCATCTGGGGCCGGGTCCTGTACCGGAGGTTGCGGACCTACTACACCCGCATGTGGCGCCAGTGGGAAGGTTTCTTCACCCACATCCAGGAATCCCTGTCGGGGATACGGATCGTCAAGGCTTTCGCCCAGGAGAACAGGGAGGTTAACCGGTTCAAGCGCAACGCGAGGGACATGTTCGCTCTGGAGTACTGGACCGAGAAACAGTGGATCTACTACTTCTCCACCATGGGCCTGCTGAACTTCCTGGGCTTCATCGTGGTATGGCTGGTGGGGGGCGGGCAGGTGCTCGGCCAGGAACTCACCCTGGGCGAACTGATCCTGTTCTACTTCTACCTGCAGATGTTCTACGGTCCGCTGCGGTGGCTCGGCCGGGTCAACAGCTGGATGACGCGGGCCATGAGCGCCGCCGAAAGGGTCTTTGAGCTAATCGACATGGAACCGGAGAATTACGAGGACAAGAACGCGAAGCAGATGCTGCAGACGCGGGGCGAGATCAGGTTCCACGGCGTGACGTTCGGGTACGACGCCGCGCTGCCGGTGCTGCGGGACGTCAATCTACATATCCGGCCCGGCGAGATGATCGGGCTGGTCGGCAAGTCGGGTGCCGGGAAGAGTACGACCATCAATCTCATCTGCCGGTTCTACGACGTGAACTACGGTTCGATTACGCTGGACGGCGTGGACCTGCGGGACATCCGGCTCGAGGACCTGCGCGGCCATATCGGTGTCGTCCTGCAGGAACCGATCCTTTTCAACGGGACGATCCGGGAGAACATCGCCTACGGCAAGCCCGCGGCGAGTTTCGAAGACATCATGGCGGCGGCGCGGGCGGCCAACGCCCACAACTTCATTCTCGCGAAGCCCGATGGATACGATACGATTCTCGGGGACAAGGGCACGGGACTGTCGGGCGGCGAGAAGCAGCGCGTCTCCATCGCCCGGGCGATCCTCCACGACCCCCGCATCCTGATTCTTGACGAGGCGACGTCCTCGGTGGACGCCGAGACGGAGAAGCAGCTCCAGGAAGCCATCGCGCGGTTGATCAAGGGGCGCACGACCATCGCCATCGCCCACCGCCTGTCCACGCTGCGGGACGCCGACCGGCTGGTGGTGCTGGAGCAGGGCCGGGTCGTCGAGGAAGGCACCCACGAGGAACTGATCGCGAACCGCGGCCACTTCCATCACCTGGTACGGCTGCAGAAGGCCACATCCGAGATCATGGAGGTGGCATGACCGACACCGCGACCACCTACAAAGAGCGGATGCCCGACGCGCTGGCCGACCGTTGCCGGGCGGCGCTGCGGGAAGGAGAGTCCGTCCGCATCGCGGCGGCGACCGACCTGACGGAAGACCTGCGGTTCGAGGAACGCTGGCTCCTCGTGACGGACCAGCGCCTGTTGCGGTTCGATTCGAACGGGGCAGGCACGGGAAACGGGGCAGGCACGGGGAACGGGGACGGGTCCATCGAATTGTCCGATGCCAAAAGCGCCGCCGTGGAAGAACTGGTCGGCTCGGGCCGGATCAACGTGGTGATCGGGAACGAAGAGGTCGAGGTCATCCGCTATACCCCGTCCCAGCGCGCCAAGTTCGCGCGGATCGCCCGGGGTATCGACCAGCTCATCAAGGAAGATCCGGTCGACATGCAGGGGGAGGTCGACAAGACCCGGTGCGACCGGTGCGGACGCCTCCTGCCCGAACCGAACGGGATTTGTTCGGCGTGCACCAACCGGCTCGCGATGATGCAGCGGATCGCCCGATACGCCCTGCCGTTCAAGGGCAAGCTCGCGCTGATGGTCTTCCTGTCGCTCCTGTTCACCCTGGCCGAACTCGGCCCGCCCTATATCATGGGGCGCATCATCGACGACGTGCTGGGCGTCCCGGCCGGCGGTGTTCCGGCCGGCGGCGTCCCTGCCGACGGTGTGGCCGGGGACCCGTTCGCGTTCCTCTACCTGCTCGTCGTCGCCTACGCGGTCATCCGACTCGTATCCTTCGTCCTGGAGATCTTCAAGGACCGCCTTTCCGTATGGCTCGGCGGCCGCGTGATCGTGTCCGTCCGCGAAGACCTGTACGAAAACCTCTCCCGCCTGAGCATGAAATTCTACAACAAGCGGCAGGTGGGATCCCTGATCTCGCGGGTCTCCAACGACACGGAAAGCATGATGTGGTTCCTGGTCGACGGCGTGCCCTATATCCTGACCAACCTCCTGCTCCTGGTGGGGATCCTGGTCCTGCTCTTCGTGACCAGCTGGCAACTGACGCTCATGGTGCTCATTCCCATACCTTTGCTCGTCATCGGCGGGGGGTATTTCTGGGTCCGGCTGATCCGGGCGTTCCGGACGAAATACTACCGCTGGGGCAAGCTGGTGGGCATGGCGGGCGAGATGCTTTCCTCGGTGCGCGTCGTAAAGACCTTCGTCCAGGAAAAGCGGGAGATGCGCCGGTTCAGAAGCAGCAACGAAGGGGTCTTCCGGGGCGATTACGAGAGCGAAAAGGAAGCGGCCGTTTTCTTCAGCACGGTCAGCATGCTGACGTCGTCCGGAATGATCCTGGTCTGGTACTACGGGGGAATCGCCGTCATTGACGACACCTTCACCACCGGCGCCCTCATCATGTTCATCGCCTACCTCTGGATGCTGTACGAACCCCTTCGGTGGTTCGGCGAGCTGAACACCTGGTCGAGCCGGGCCATGAGCGGTGCGGAGAAGGTCTTCGAAATCGTCGACACCCCCGCGGAAACCGAGGACCGGGACGACCCGGTCGAGATGAAGGACATGAAGGGCGAGGTGGAATTCGAAGACGTGACCTTCGCCTACGAGGCGGGCAAGCCCGTTCTCCACGACATCAGCCTCCACGTGCAGCCCGGCGAGATGATCGGGCTGGTGGGCAAGTCCGGGTCGGGCAAGACGACGATGACCAACCTGCTCTGCCGGTTCTACGATATCGACGACGGCAACCTGGAGATCGACGGCGTACCGATCCGGGACATCGGCCTGGAAGACCTGCGAAGGCAGATCGGCGTCGTGCTGCAGGACTCCTATTTCTTCAGCGGATCCATCGCGGAGAACATCCGGTACAGCAGTCCGGACGCCTCGATCGATCAGATCATGCGGGCGGCGCGGACGGCGAACGCCCACGATTTCATCTGCGCGAAGCCCGACGGATACGACACGCAGATCGGCGAGAACGGCAAGGAACTGTCGGGTGGCGAAAAGCAGCGGATCGCCATCGCGCGGGCCATCATCCACGATCCACGCATCCTGGTCCTGGACGAGGCCACTTCGTCGGTGGACACCCACACGGAGAAGCTCATCCAGGAGGCCATCGCCAACCTCGTGAAGGGCCGGACGACTTTCGCCATCGCCCACCGGCTTTCGACCCTCCGCCGGGCGGACCGGCTGGTGGTACTGGACGCGGGAAAGATCGTGGAGACGGGCACCCATGAGGAACTGCTGGACATGAAGGGCCATTTCTACCGCATGGTCGAAACGCAGCGGGCGAGCACCGCGGTCATGGCCGTGGGCGGGGGCAAGGCCGACCCGAACCGCGGCGCCAACGGACATAGTTCTTAAGCGGGGAGATCGAGATGCCGGATGAACCTGGCGTAGACGCGCCGGACACCTTTGAATTCGAGACGGGGATCGAGAACGCCCCCGTCGAACCCTACCAGGCGAGCGAGATCCGGGTCTTCCGGGCGCCGAAGAACACCGTGCGCATGACGGTCCGCGACGAGCGGTCCTACATCCGCGTCCGGCCGGTCAACGCCTCCCCCATGGCTCACTCGGACCGGTACGTGTCGCTCCTGGACATCAAGAACGAGGAAGTGGCCTTCATCAAGGACCTGAACGACCTGGACGAAGATTCCCGAAAGGTCATCGAGGAAGAGCTGGCCCACCGGTACCTGCGGGCGACGATCGAGCGGGTGAACTCCATACAGATGGAATACGGCGTCACCTACTGGGACGTCATGACCGACCGGGGCAAGCGAGAGTTCGTCATCCGCGGCCACGAGAACACCCACTGGGCGTCGGATTCGCGGCTCTTGCTCACCGACGTCGACGGCAACCGGTTCGAGGTGGTGGACTACACCCGCCTGGATGCCCACAGCATCCAGTTGATCGAGACCAACGTGTGACGGAAGGAAGATCATGGCGCGACGGACGGCGCAGGATAAGTACGACCAGCTGCTGCGGGACGGCTTCTGCGTAGTCGAGGGGGTGCTGAAGCCCGAAATGCTGGAACGTGTGCGGACCGTTTCCGACCGGCTTCTCGACGCCCAGCCCCCGTCCCACTTCGTGGAGCAGAAGTCCACGGGCAGCATGATCAGCGTCTTCGACGACGTGTTCTTCGCCGAACTGGTCTCGTATCCTCCGGCGCTCGCCGCGCTCGCCGATCTCGGGTTCGACCGGCCCAGCTGGTACTCCGGGTACGTCATCAGCAAGCCGCCCCGCAGCCCGGCGCTGTTCTGGCACCAGGACTGGTGGGGGTGGGACGATCCCTGCAGCTACGAGCCGCCGCCGCAGCAGGTCTTCCTGATGTACTACCTGGTCGATACCGACCGGCACAACGGCTGCCTCCGCGTGATCGCCGGATCCCACCTGAACCGCCATCCCCTTCACCAGTATGTCGAGGAGGCGCACACGGGCGACCTGCGGGCCATGGCTGACCCCGATCACCCGGCCTACCAGCCCGCCGCGAACGAGGTGGACGTGCCGGTCCGGGCCGGCGACCTGGTCATCGGGGATTCCCGGCTGCTGCACGCGGCTCACGGGAACAAGAGCGACCAGCGGCGCACGGTGATCACCCTGTGGTACATTCCCCTGTATCACCAGCTGCCCGGTCGCATCCAGGCCTACCTGGCGCGCCATCCCCGGCCGGATACGTGGACGGACGCGACCCGGGGTGCGCTGAAGCCGCTGACTGCGATATACGAAGGCGAAGCGGAACCCATCGCGCGGAACCGCGTGCCCGGGCAGGCGCTGAAGTAGCGGATCGCAATGACCAACGATACCCTCTACCAGGAAGCCCTCCGCCCCCAATTCCACTTCACGGCGCAAAAACACTGGATCAACGATCCGAACGGTCTGGTGTATTTCGACGGGGAGTACCACCTCTACTTCCAGCATACGCCAGGCAGCATGGTGCACGGCCGCACGACCTGGGGCCACGCGGTCAGCACGGACCTGGTGCACTGGAAGCAGCTTCACACCGCCGCGCTGGACGTGGACGAAACGGGCTGGATGTGGTCGGGGTCCGCGGCGGTGGATCATCATAACACCGGCGGGTTCAGGGACGGAGACGCGCCGCCGCTGATCGCCTTCTACACGGCGGGCGGCGAACGAGTGTTCCCTGATCGCCGGTGTATACAATGTATAGCCCACAGCAATGATCGGGGCCGGACGTGGACGAAGTACGCGGGCAATCCGGTCATCGGCCATATCCGCGCGGAGAACCGGGATCCGAAAGTGGTCTGGCACGAACCGACTTCGCGGTGGATCATGACGCTGTTCATAGATGACAACGACTATGCCCTGTTCGCGTCCCCGGACCTGAAGTCGTGGACGCACCTGCAGGACCTGACCCTGCCCGGCGTGTCCGAATGTCCCGATTTCTTCGAACTGCCGGTGGATGGGGACCCTTCGAATACGCGGTGGGTTTTCTGGGGCGCGAGCGGCGGCTACCTGCTGGGAAGGTTCGACGGACGCGAGTTCACGCCCGAGACGGATGTCCTGCAGGCGGAGCAGGGCGCCAACGGTTACGCCGCCCAGACGTGGAGCGACATCCCCGAGGAGGACGGCAGGCGGATCCAGATCTCGTGGATGCGGGGCGGCCGGTACCCGGCCATGCCCTTCAACCAGCAGATGTCCTTCCCCGTGGAACTGACGCTCAGGACGTTGCCGGACGGGATCCGGCTGTGCAGGGAGCCGGTGCGGGAAATCGAGCTGCTGCATACCGGGACGCACACCTGGCCTGTCGGCGACCTGGCGGTATTGGCGGCCGAACAGTTCCATCAGCGGTTCGAATCGGGAGCGATCAGCAGCTACGCAGTCACGGACCTGCGCGAGGCCGAAAGCCGGCTAGTCCTGGCAGACGAGGGCGACCTGTTCGACGTGCGGATGGAGGTTGAGGTGGAAGCCCAGGCCGGAGGGTTTTCCGTCGAAGTCCAGGGCCATTCCTTGGAATACGATGCGGAAGCGGGGACGTTGTCCTGTATGGGACGAACCGCGCCGCTGCGTACCATCGACGGTCGCGTCAGCCTCCAGTTGCTGATCGACCGGACCTCGCTGGAGATCTTCGGCAACCGGGGCGAAGTGTCCATGTCCTTCTGCTTCCTGCCGGCCGCGACCAATCACCGGCTGGCCTTAAAGGCGAACCGTGGAAGCGTGCACGATGAAAGTGTGCACGGCGGCGTCCGCATCGTATCACTCGTAGTTCACGAACTTCGGTCCGCGTGGGAAACGGGTTGATCCCATCATGAACAGCCCGCTCACCAAAGCCATCGAGAAGTTCCCCCGGGTCCGGCTGGGCTACGCCCCGACGCCGCTGGACGCCGCTCCGCGTCTGGGTGCGGCCCTCGGCATCGAGCTGTGGATCAAACGGGACGACTGCACAGGGCTGGCCATGGGCGGCAACAAGGTCCGACAGCTCGAATTCCCCCTGGGCGAGGCGCAGTACCGGGATGCCGACACCCTGTTGATCACGAGCGCGGTGCAGTCGAACTACGTCCGCGTGGCCGCTGCAGCCGGACGCCAGCTCGGCATGGAGACCCACATTCAGATGGAAGAGCGCGTACCGGACGTGGACGCCCTCTATAGGTCATCCGGCAACGTGCTGCTCGACCGGCTCTTCGGCGCGACGCTGCATACCTTCCCGGTCGGCGACAACGAGCCCGCGGCGGACGCGTCGCTGGACCTGCTTGCCCAAATGCTTGCGGAAGAAGGCCGCAGGCCCTACGTGATCCATCTCGCCCCCGCCTATCCGCCGCTCGGTGCGCTCGGTTACGTGCTCGCGGCCGAGGAGACCCTGGCGCAGGCCCGCGACCTCGACCTCGATTTCGACGCCGTGATCTGTCCCACGGGCAGCGCACTTACACACGCGGGGCTTCTGGTAGGCTTCCGGGCCCTGGGCAAGAAGGTGCCTGTATTCGGGATTTGCGTGCGGCGCGACACCGGCAGCCAGGTGGCACGTGTAAGCAAAGTAGCGGAGCAACTGGCTTCGATGATCGACCGTCCAGAGGTGTTCGACGCGGACGACATTATGGCGTTCGACGGCGTCCTGGCGCCCGGTTACGGCCGGATTAACGACGCGGTGAGCGAGGCGATCGCCCTGGCGGCCCGCCAGGAGGGGCTGCTCCTCGACCCGGTCTACACGGGCAAGACGATGGCGGGATTGATCGACCACGTGCGATCCGGCGTGATCCCGGCCGGCAGCCGCGTGCTGTTCGTCCATACGGGTGGACTGCCGGCCCTGTTTGCCTACGGAGACAAGCTGGGGAGCTGGCTGTCGGATGTGCCGTGGGGGGAAGGGTAAGATTTCCGACTCAAGTTTCCGGTCATATTACAACTGTATTCAGTCGTATATACAGTAGTTGGGAAGGTTAAACTTCAACTTGTCAGATATTGATGAAATTGTTATCCTACCAGCAGATTGGTATTGGATTTTAAAGCTGACCCGATGTGTTGGAAAAGCGAAGCATCCCTGTGAGGCCTTGGTCGCTGTCCGGCAGGATTATCGTTGTTTATAGAGAAAACTCGCAGCCCATTACAGTGAAACATGAGAATCAGGCACAAGGGTCTGCGAGCACTTCATGAGTGGGACAACGCCACGCGTGGGCTGCCTACTGAACTGGTGCCACGGCTCCGACGCATCCTGTTTCGGCTGCAAGAGGCGACGCATCCGCGTGACGCCGACGCACCGGGCTTCCGGCTGCATCCCCTGAAGGGTGACCGTGCGGGCCAGTGGAGCGTCCGAGTTTCAGGTAACTGGCGGGTAGTGTTTCGGTTTGAGGACGGTGAAGTCGTGGATGTAGACCTGGTCGACTATCATTGACAAGGGAGAGTGACGATCATGCGCGATGTTGATAGCGATCGCGTTGGCCCGATGCTGAATCCGCCGCACTTGGGCGAACTGATCCGCGAGAGCATGGACGATGTGGGTTGGAACGTAACAGAGACGGCCACTCGGCTCGGTTGTGAGAGAGGGACGCTGTCGCGTCTTCTGAACGGTAAAGCGAGGATATCCGCCAAATTGGCACTGGCGCTGGAAGACATAGGCTGGAGTACTGCCGATCATTGGATGCGGTTACAGGCGAGCTACGAGCTTGCGCAGGCGCGCCGTGATCGCGCCTCTGCCCAACGGCGCGCGGGTGCAATACACGTATGATTTGTTGCTGTGTTTGTGTTATGGGTCGGACCAAAGATTGATGCCTGCACGATTACGTTTTCCACTTATTGCTATGTGGATTGAAATCCCGCCGGTCTGAAAACAGCACTTACCCCCCCGATCTCTTCGTTTCGTAACGATTTCTCGACAACCTCGCTGGTCATGTCAGACAGACTAGCGACGTATTGCCGACTCACCCAAACGCCGCGGCAAACTTCCGCGAGCGCGTGTTGAGCAGGCTGTAGAACCCGCGCACTTCAGGATCGGGGTGGTCGCGCCAGAGGCCCGTGGGGATGGTGGTGAACTGGCTGAGGATGGGTCCGTCGCGATGGCCGTAGTAAACCTGGACGGACTTGCGTTCGTGGGTAGTTTTCCTCACGGTGGCAGCGTGGACCGCGGACAGGTTGAAGAGGATGACCGTGCCGGCCGGTCCGTGCAGGTGGACCCCGCCGCGCACTTTGACCTGTTCCTCGATGTCCAGTATGGGGCCGTCGCAGGGTTCAGGCGAGATCGAAAAGCAGTGCGTTTCCTCGCTTACGTCGGACAGGTATAGCATCATGTGGAGGTAGCCGCACCGGTAGGGCCGGTCGGTCATGTGCCGCCGGTCACGGTGCCAGACCTCCACCGGGTCGCCCTCGTGCGGCGCCATGTGGCGCAGGCAGGCCTCCGCGAGGCAACTGGGACCTTCGAAGATGGTCTCGATCGGGTCGATGAGCGCGGGATGGCGAATGAGCCCGTCGAATTCCGGGGAGGAGATGAGCGGCTCGCAGTTCACGCTCTGGTGGCCATCGAAGGCGATGGGCCGCCAGAAATACCCCGTCTCCGAACGGTCGCGGTCGTACAGTTCGATGTAGCGGCTCAGCTCTTCCTCGGTAAAGAGCTGGCCGAGACTTACGTAGCCGTTTTGCTTGAAGAATTCGAGATCGACCATGGTTGGAGCGTCCTCCTCCTCCTGCCCAGCCCGCAGCCTATACCCCGTTCATGACCTCCCGGAACAGCTCCGAGAAGACGGCCCGGTCCCCGGGCGTGCCCACCGTGACCCGGACCAGGCGGTCCAGTCCCGGCGCGGCGGGTTTTCTCAGGAACACGCCGCGCTCGATGAGGGTATTCATCACGGCGCCGGCCCGCTCGCCCGTACCAAAATCGAAGGCGACAAAGTTGGTCTGGGAAGGCAGCGAGGAAATCCCCGCGTCCCCGGCCAGTTCACGGTAGTCTTCCCTTCCCGCTTCCACGGCCTTAACCACGCTCGCCACGAATTCCGGGTCGCGCAGGGACGCCAGCGCGCCGGCCTGCGCCACCAGGCTCACACCGAAATGCAGACGGACCTTGTCGAAGGTCCGGATGACGTCCCGGTGGGCGATGGCGTAACCGACCCGAGCGCCAGCCATTCCGTGGGCCTTGGAGAAGGTGCGCACCCGGATCAGCCGGGGGTCTTCCACGTCGATGGGGAGTATGGTGTCCGGTGGCACGAAGTCGAGGTAGGCCTCGTCGAGAATGAAGAGGCAATCGGGCGGCACGCGGTCCAGGAGATCGGAGACGGCGTTGCTGCCGTAGTACGAACCCGTAGGGTTGTCCGGATTGGACAGGTAGAGGATGGAGGCTTTCTGTTTCTCGGCCAGGTCCGTCAGCGCAGCCAGATCGTTGCGGTCGTTGCGGTAGGGCACCGTTTCCAGCCTGCCGCCGAAGCCGTCGACGTGATAGACGAAGGTGGGGTAGCATCCGAGAGACGCGGCGACCGCGTCGCCCGGGTCCATGTACATGCGGACGATCAGCCCCAGCAGGTCGTCGATCCCGGCGCCGAGGGTCACGTTCTCGATGTCCACACCATGCATCGCGGCCAGTTCGGCCCGCAGTTCATAGCCTTCCGGGTCGCAGTACCAGGCGACGCCCTGCGCGGCTTCGCTCATGGCCGCTGCGGCCCGGGGCGACACGCCGAAAGCGCTTTCGTTGGCGCCGATGCGCACCCGGAAGGCTTTTCCCTGCTGTCGTTCGATGGTCTCGGGACCTACGAAGGGGGTCACGGAAGGCAGGTTCGCTACGATTTCGGAGTAAGGGGGTCTGGACATCGGATCCGGCGCGGTCGGGCTGGCCAGTCTGGCCATGCCGGCCAGGCTATGCCGCGGTTTCCATGTCGGCGCTGTACGTGCCGGTCCGGGCGGCGCTGTTGCACATGGCACGGTGGTAAAAGGCTTCTTGCCCTGCTTTGAAACGGGCGGGATCTCCACCCCATGCCCGCAGCGGGGCCGCCTGCAGTGCGCGGCCGTAGGAGAAACTGAGTTCCCACGGAAGCTCGCCGAACATGCGGTTCATGGCGTTCAGATGCGCCGTGGCGGTCTCGGAGGACTGACCGCCCGACAGGAAGGCGACGCCGGGTACATCCCGCGGGATGTTACGCAGGAAATTGTTCACCGTGCGGCGCGCGACTTCCTCCACGGAAGCCTGCTCAGGACATTCCGAACCCGAGATGACCATGCTGGGTTTCAGGACGATCCCATCCAGCTTGACCTCGTGCACGGCCAGGGCCTCGAACACTTGCCGCAGCGTAACGCCGGTAACCTCGTCGCACCGGTAGATGTTATGGTCGCCGTCCATCAACACCTCGGGTTCGACGATCGGTACGATGCCGCATTCCTGGCAAAGGGCGGCGTAACGCGCGAGGGCATGGGCGTTGGCGTCGATGCATACGTCAGTGGGAATGCCTTTCCCCACGGTAATGACCGCCCGCCACTTGGCGAAAGCGGCGCCCAGCTTCCCGTACCTGGTAAGGCGCGCGCGCAGGCCGTCGAGCCCCTCGGTGACTTTCTCACCGGGGAAACCGGCCAGGTCATGGATGCCGGTATCCACCTTGATTCCCGGAATCACGCCTTTGTCGGACAACAGTCTGGGAAAGGGCGTTTCGGCTTCGTCCAGGGCTTTCTGGCGCAGGGTCTCGTCGTAGAGGATGACGCCGCTTATGAATTGCTCCATGCCTTCGGTGGTGAACAGCATGTGCCGGTAGGCGCGGCGGTTCTCCTTTGTCGAGGGCAGTCCGATGGCGTTGAACCGGCTCCTGATGGTGCCGCTGCTTTCGTCCGCGGCCAGGATCCCCTTGTCCGGGGCGACCATGGCACGGGCGATCTCATTCAGTTTGGAAGGCATCTTCTGTTGTAACTCCTCGACCGGTTTACTTCATTCCTACTCCGAGTGTCCACTGTAGCGTGGATCGGTAAAAAACGCGCCTGAAGCCCGTCTGTCAATCCTTTCTTGGCCGCTCGCTTTTGGCTTGAATCGCGATCCACCCGACCATATAATACCGCCTGCGGACATTAACCGCTCCCCGCTCCGCGTCCGATGATCACAGCCGGACCGCCCGGCGCCAGGACGCGGTGAATTCATTGATCAGAATGTCAGGCCTCGTCCATGCCCCGCGTCAGTGATCAGCCGTTCCCCGACCCGACTCCGTCGCCCCGCGTGCTGGCCATCGACATCGGCACGTCGTCCGTACGGGCGATCCTCTTCGACCGGACGGCCCGGATCGCATCCCCCGCCTTTCAAAAAACCTACGACATGGATACCACGCCGGACGGCGGTGTTCACATCGACGCGGACCGCCTGGCGGCGGAGGTGGCTTCGGTGCTCGACGACTTCTGTGCCTGGGGCGGACAGGCAACGGGCGGCCATCCCATGGGCGGCCATCCCGCGATCGACGGCGTGGCCATGACCACGTTCTGGCACAACGTCGTGGGCGTGGAGGGAGACCGCGCCGTGACCCCGCTGATCAGCTGGGCCGACACGCGGCCGGGGACGGCCATCCCCGAGCTGGCTGAGCGTCTCGACGCCGCAGCCACACACGGGCGCACCGGGTGCGTGCTCCACGCGTCCTATTTGCCCGCCAAAATATGCTGGTTCGCCCGGACCGATCCCGATACGTTCGCCCGGGTGGAACGCTGGATGTCCATCGGCGAATACCTCTTCCTCAGGTGGTTCGGCGCGCCGGCCTGCAGCGTTTCCATGGCATCCGGCACCGGGTTGTTCAACGCCCACCGATGCGACTGGGACGACGAGACGCTGGCCGTGCTGCCGGTGGAACGGGACCAGCTGACGCTAATAAGTGACGTGGACGAACCGGTACGGGGCCTGAAGGACGAATTTGCTTCCCGCTGGCCCGTCCTGGCAGGAGCGTCCTGGTATCCCGCCATCGGCGATGGAGCCTGCAACAACATCGGCAGCGGTTGCGTGGACGAGGACCGCATCGCCCTGATGGTGGGCACTTCCGGCGCCATGCGGGTCATGCGGCGTGTCCAGGAGTTCTCGATCCCGGAGGGCCTGTGGTGTTACCGGTCGGACCGCCGCAGGATCCTCATGGGCGGCGCCCTGAGCAACGGCGGTAACGTCTACGGATGGATGCTCGACACGCTGCGCCTCGCCGGCGAACAGCAAGTCGAACGGGACCTGGGCGGGATGTCGCCGGACAGCCACGGCCTTACGGTGCTGCCCTTCTGGGCGGGCGAACGCAGCCCGGGCTGGCACGACGCCGCCAGGGCGGCCATTACCGGCATGACGCTCCACACCACGCCGTTGGACGTCATGCGGGCCAGCCTGGAGGCCACGGCCTACTGTTTCGCGAATATCCACGACCGGTTGCGGTCGATCTGGGGAGATGCCGGCGAAATCGTCGCTTCGGGCGCGGGCCTGCTGCAGTCGCCCGTCTGGATGCAGATGCTGGCCGACGTACTGGAACGGCCCATCACCGCCTCCACCGTGACCGAGGCCTCGAGCCGCGGCGCCGCGCTGCTGGCGTTGGAGGCCTCCGGCGCGCTGGAAGACCTGGCCGCCGCGCCGGTACCCCTGGGAAAGACCTATGCACCGGATCCGGCGAACCGCGACCGCTACCGGGAAGCGATGAAACGGCAGCAGGATCTGTACGATATGATGATGGACAGTTGAAGGGCCGGGTTGTATCTTAGCGGGCGTCTGAAACTGGCGAACTTGAACAAACGAACCACATTAACGAGCCGCATATAAAACCCGAACCGAAAAGGACGCGAACCGTGTCTGTAAACGATCTGGAGCAACGATGCATCAACACTATACGCATGCTGGCCGTCGACGCCGTCCAGCAGGCCAACAGCGGCCACCCGGGCCTTCCCATGGAAGCCGCGCCCATCGCCTACGTGCTGTGGACGCGCCTCATGCGGTACAACCCGAAGAACCCCGACTGGCCGAACCGCGACCGCTTCGTGCTCTCCGGCGGGCACGGGTCCATGCTGCTCTACGCCATGCTGCATCTCACCGGTTACGACCTCTCCCTCGATGAGATCAGGAACTTCCGGCAGTGGGAAAGCCAGACGCCCGGCCATCCCGAGTACGGCGATACGCCCGGCGTGGAGACCACCACGGGACCGCTCGGACAGGGCATCGCGAACGCCGTGGGCATGGCCATGGCCGAGGCCCACCTGGCGGCGCGGTACAACCGCCCCGGCCACGAGATCGTCGACCACTACACCTATGTCATCGCCAGCGACGGCGACATGATGGAGGGCGTCGCCTCCGAGGCCTGCTCCCTCGCGGGGCACCTCGGCCTGGGCAAGCTGATCGTCCTCTACCTGGACAACAGCATCACGATCGACGGCGGCACGGACCTGGCCTTCTCGGAGAACACGGGCCTGCGCTTCGACTCCTACGGGTGGCACGTGCAGCGGGTCCTGGACGGCAACGACCTCGCCCGGGTCGAAGCCGCGGTCGAAATGGCGCGGAACGAGACGGATCGACCCTCGATCATCGTGTGCCGCACGGTCATCGGCTACGGCAGTCCCAACAAGGCCGGTACGTCCAAGGCCCACGGCGAGCCCCTCGGCGAAGAGGAAGTCGAACTGACCAAGCAAAACCTCGGGTGGCCGTTGAAACCCAAGTTCCTGGTCCCGGAGGACGTGCGCGCCTGGTTCCAGCAGATGGTCCCATACGGCAAGGGCTGGGAACTGGCCTGGCGTCAGGCCGTGGATGCCTATGCGACCGCCTTTCCCGAACTGGCGGAGACCTGGAAACGGGCCATGGACGGGGAACTGCCGGCCGGCTGGGACGAAAACCTCCCGACCTTTTCGCCCGACCAGGGGGACATGGCCACGCGGCAGGCGTCCGGCGTGACCATCAACGCGCTATCCCGGCGCATCCCGGGCCTGCTGGGCGGTTCGGCGGACCTGGCCGGGTCCAACAACACCATGGTGGAAGCCGAATCGAACTACGCCTCCGGAAACTACGCGGGCCGCAACCTGCACTTCGGCGTGCGCGAACACGCCATGGCCTCCGCGCTGAACGGGATGACGCTCCACGGGGGCCTGCGACCCTACGCCGGCACGTTCCTTGTGTTCTCGGACTACATGCGGCCGGCCATTCGCCTGGCGGCCCTCATGGGCATCGCGCCGGTCTACGTCTTCACCCACGACAGCGTGGGACTGGGCGAGGACGGTCCGACCCACCAGCCCATCGAGCACTACATGGCGCTGCGGGCCATCCCCAACCTCACCCTGATCCGCCCCGCCGACGCCGCCGAGACCGCGGAAGCGTGGGTGGCCGCGCTAAGGCGCACGGACGGCCCCGTCGCCCTGGCCCTGACCCGGCAGAAGCTCCCCGTGCTGAACCGGGAAGGACACGGTGTGGCACCCGCCGAGGGTCTGGCACCCGCCAGGGGTCTGGCGTCCGCCGACGGCCTGCACCGGGGCGCCTACGTCCTCGCCGATGCCGACGGAACGCCGGACGTGATCATCATCGCTTCCGGTTCGGAGGTCTACCTGGCGCTCGAGGCACGGGAGACGCTGGCCGGTGACGGGGTGGCCGCGCGCGTGGTCAGCATGCCGAGTTGGGAACTGTTTGAAGCGCAGGCCGAGGAATACCGGGAGTCCGTGCTCCCGGCGTCGGTCACCGCGCGCCTGGCCGTGGAACCCGGCGTCACGCTGGGCTGGGAACGGTACGTGGGCTCGCGGGGCGACGTCATCGGCCTGGAACGCTTCGGCGCATCGGCGCCTTACCAGGACGTGTTCGAGCACCTGGGCTTCACGGCGGAAAACATCGCCGGCAGGGCGAAGGCGCTGATCGGTGCAGGCGGGTAATCAGAGCCCGACCTCCTAGAACCCGACTTCCTTGAACACCTCCAGCGGTATCTCCCGCTCAAAATCCTTGAAATACTGGTAGTTGGTGTCTACGACCCGGTACCCCATGTTGGTGTACAGGAGAATGGGCCGGGGGCTGCCCGTGTTCGCCTGGGTGGTAGCGTGGCGGTATCCGAGCTGGCGCATTTCCCTGAGCAGCACTTCCATCATGTACCGCCCGAACCCCTTGCCCTGCTCTCCCTCGCTGACCCGTCCTCCCACCGGGCTGCCTTCGATGGAGAACCACGGGATGTAGAAGGTATCCTGCGCCAGAGACGACCGGCAGAAATCCCCCAGCGACTGGGCGAATCCCTGGCCGATGCACTGGTCTCCCCGGAAGAGCTGGAACTCCATGTTGGGCAGCCTGCCGCGTCCGGGCTTGACGTCGAACCGCGTGGTCACACCGGGATCCGTCAGTACGGGATCGGGTACCTCGAAATCCGGGAGTTCGAGGAGGATGATCCCCCGCGTAATACGGTAATCGTTTATGCAGAGCAGGGCGCCGACATGGGCCATCCGGTCGGATTGGAACGCGTGGCAGAAGCGATGGAACCGGTATCCGAAGTAGCTGAAGGCCCGAATCTGGCCGACACCGAAATCCCGCAGGCGCGCTTCCGCCGCTTCCAGCAGCGCCTGCCCGGCCGGCCTTGCCCCAGCCCGGTAGTGTAAGAAGCGGATGAGACCTATGCGGTCCTCCAGCAGCTCCTCAATCGGATGAAGTCCGATGCGGTCTTCCTCCTCGCCCTTGCGGCAGATGGCCACGTGGGCGAATCCCGCGACGTCGCCGCCGTCGTCTTCCACCACCAGGATCGACTCTTCAGACAGGTCTTCGTAGGGCCTGTCCTCCTCTTCATGCCACAGAACACCGGTCCGGAATTCATCCTCGGTGACCGGATAGCAGTACGGCATCCCGGAGAACTGTTCATTGTAGAAGTCCGTCAGGACGGACGCCTGGTCGAGTTCGAGGGTGCTGATTTTCATGGTGGTTGGGTCCCAGGGTGATGGTCGTGTACCAATGGCCGTGTTCCGATGGCTGTACTTGTCGGGGCACTTGACTGATACAAATTTGGATGCATGGATACGGACCTGCTTGAGGGTTCTTGGTCGGAATCCGGTTCACGGTGTTTCTGCAATTAAGCGTGAATAGCACGCATTTACACGGGTAAATTCACGCTAAATTGACAATATAACGTGAACAGATTAGTATAACCGCATCGCCTCTACAACCCCCCTAAAGGAACGGAAATCATGTTGTCAATATGGTCAATTTATAAATTCCGCATTCTACTACCTCTGCTCGCGGCGTCGCTCCTCTGCGTACCCGCCGCGCTTACCGCGCCGCGGGTCTTCGCCCAATCCTTTGTCCAGGCCACCCCCGAGAAGGTCGGCGTGTCCTCCGATCGGCTGGCGCGCATCGATGCGGCGCTTGAAGCCTATGTCGAGGAAGAACGCCTCCCGGGCGCCGCGCTCGTGATCGGGCGGCGCGGGCACGTGGTCTACGCCAAGGCCTTCGGCTACCGGGACCGCGAGGCGGGGGAGCCGCTCGAGATCACGGACCTGTTCCGCATCGCTTCTCAGACCAAGGCGGTCATCTCGGTGGGCGTGATGATCCTCCAGGAGCAGGGGCGTCTGTTGATCGACCAGGACCTGGGCGACTTCATTCCCGAGTTCGACAGCACGACCGTCGCCGTTGCAACCGGGGACGGGGGCTACGAGGTGGTCCCCGCAGATCGCAAGATCACCGTACGCGACCTGCTCACCCACACCGCCGGCATCGGGTACGGGTGGGGCCCCGGCACCCGGGCCTGGGAGGAGGCCGGCATCGTGGGCTGGTATTTCGCGGACCGCGAAGAACCGATTGCCGATACCGTCGAGCGCATGGCGGATCTGCCCATGGCTGGCCAGCCGGGAGGGGCATTCGTGTACGGCTACGCCACGGATATCCTGGGCGTGGTGATCGAGCGAGCCTCCGGCATGCCGCTGGACGAATTCCTGCGGGTCGAGATCCTCGAGCCGCTGGGCATGGTTGACACGCACTTCTACGTGCCGCCGGAGAAAGCGGAACGGCTCACCGTCGTGTACTCGGTAACGGATGAAAAGGGGATGGAGCGCGCGCCTGATCCGGGCCACATGGTCGGACAGGGCATGTACCTCGAGGGACCGCGCAAGAGCTTCTCGGGCGGCGCGGGACTCGTGTCCACGCCGGGAGACTACGCCCGCTTTCTCGAGGCGCTCCGGCGCGGGGGCACGCTGGACGGGGCGCGCATCCTGTCGCCCAAGACCGTGGAGCTCATGACCGTCGATCATGTGCACGACGCGTGGCAGGGCGACGGCGGCGGGTTCGGCCTGGGGTTCGGTATTACGGAGGAGATCGGCTGGAGCGGCCTGCCGGGTTCTCCGGGCGCCTACAACTGGGGAGGAGCCTATCACTCCACGTACTGGGTCGATCCGGTAGAGGAACTGGTGGTTTCCTACATGACGCAGGTCATCCCCGCCCAGGGTCTTGACGACCATCAGCGCATCCGGGCGCTCGTCTACCAGGCGCTGGTGGACTGAAGCGGCGTTACAACTCGAACACCTTCTCCAGCCGCGTCAGGTTGACGCACCCGCTTTCGGTCACGACCACATTGTCCTCGATCCGAACGCCACCGCCGAGATCAGGGTAGTACAAACCCGGTTCCACGGTCACGACGTGGCCGGCCACGAGGACCTGGGACACCTTGGAAATGCGGGGCGGTTCGTGGATTTCCAGGCCGAAGCCATGGCCCGTGCCGTGGAAGAAGCCCTGCATGCGGCCGTTTTTCGCGCCCGTCTCGTAACCCTTGCTTTCGAACAGCCGTTCCACTTCTCCGTGGATATCACGTCCGTCCACCCCGGCTCGGACTCGCGAGAGCGCGATTTCCTGTCCTTCCAGCACCGTATCGTATAGCCTTCGGAACGTGTCGGATACCGGCCCCTTTGCCACGGTGCGCGTGATATCCGCGTAATATCCGGTCTTCGCGGACTTGGGAAACAGGTCGAAGATGATGGGCTCGCCGGCGCGCAACGGTCCGGAACCCCCGTTGTGGGGGTCGCAGCCCTGGACGCCGCCGGCGATGATCGTGTGCTGGGCGATGCAGTCCCGTTCCAGCAGGTAGACGTGGATACGCTTCCGGATGTACTCGGAAGTCAGCGGCCCTTCCGGCCCGTGGAGCAGGCCGTCCTTCACGGTAGCTTCGGCCAGGATATCGAAAGCCATGCGCAGGGCGTCTTCCGTGTGGCGGGAGGCGTTCGAGATGGCCGCGACCTCGTCGTCGGTCTTCACCGGGCGCTGGTCCCAGAAGGGATCCTCCTTCGACGCCACCGCGAATCCCCGATCCCGAAGCTTGTCGGCGTAACCCAGGGGGAAACCGTTCGGTACGCTGACACATTTCACTTCCCGCTCCCGGAGCAGTTCGACCACGGCATCCATGAGTCCCGGATCCGCGTTGCCGGTCTTCTTCGCACGGTTCGTATAGTCCGTGAGCGATACCACTTCATCGACCTTCGACTGCGCCCGCGCACGGTCGATTTCCAGGTCGCTCATCATGATGGTCGTCCGGCCCTCCACCCGGAGAAATGTGAAAGGGTCCGGCACGAACAGCCCCGCGGCGTAGAGCATGTCGGCGTCGCGCTCGCTGTCCGCAATGAGCAGGATGGCCTCGTTACCGGGTGATGCGGTCATTCAGGTGCCTTTCGTTTTAATAAGCCGGTCGAATACGTCACAATGATATTAATGGCCTTGGTTATATTGTACAATTGTACAAGTCAATACCGGCATGGATGGCTTCTGGGCTTGTACGATCGGGATCTCTCGGGTCAATCATATGTGTAGAACCCCTGGCCGGCCTTGCGCCCGTTCATCCCGGCGGCGACCATCTGGCGCAGCAGGGGCGGGGCAGCGTAGCGGTCGGTGCGGAAGGCGTCATGTAGCACTTCCGCGATGTAGAGCGTGGTGTCCAGGCCGATGAAGTCGAGCAGCTTGAGTGGACCGAGGGGGTGGCTGCACCCCAGGACCATGCCCGCGTCGATGTCCTCCTTCGTGGCCACGCCGGATTCGACCAGGCGCACCGCGTCCAGCAGGTAGGGGATGAGGAGGTAGTTGACGATGAAGCCCGGCGTATCCTTGACCTGGATCACCTGCTTGCCCAGCGATTCGCCGAACTGCCGGGCCGTTTCTACGGTCTCCTCGCTGGTCTGCAGTCCGACGACCATTTCGATAAGTCCCATGACGGGCACGGGATTGAAGAAATGAAGGCCCAGCACCTGCTCCGGCCGGTCTGTCGCCGCGGCCAGTTCGGTGATGGAAATGGAGGAGGTGTTGCTGGCCAGGATGGCGCCGGGCGGTGCGATGCCGTCGAGGGTGCGGAAGACCTCCTGCTTGGTTTCCAGGTTCTCGGTCACCGCTTCGATCACCAGGTCGCATTCGTCGAGGTCGCCGAATTCGGTCGTACCCGTGATGCGCCCGAGCACGGCCGCCTTTTCGTTTTCCGTCATGCGTCCCTTGGAGACGTTCCGCGACAGGAGGCCGTCGATCCGACCGATGCCTCCGGCCACCAGCTCGTCGGATGCCTCGCGGACGATCGTCCGGTAACCCGCCTGGGCGCACACCTGCGTGATGCCCGATCCCATCAATCCACATCCAATGACGCCCACGGTCTCAATGGCCATGCCGGATCCTCCGGGTGCTGTACTTCAGGTTATTCGGTGCTACGCGCGACTACTCACTTCAGCGCCGCCACGGCTTCCCTGAACCGCTGGCCGCGTTCCTCGAAGTTGGTAAACATGTCGTAACTGGCACAGGCGGGCGACAGCACGACCACGTCGCCGGGCCGCGCAAGACGGGCGCTTTGCCGCACGGCGTCATTGAGCATTTCGGCGCGGACGATGACGGGCGGATGCGCATCAGCACCGGCTTTCCCGATCGCAGTCTCAATCGCGTCCGCGGTCGTGCCGATCAACACGGCTGCCCGGGCGCGCCGGACGATTTCCTTCGCCATGTCGTCGAAGGCCGTCCCCTTGTCGTACCCACCTGCGATCAGGACGACCGGCGCGTCGAATGCCCGGAGCGCCGTGACCGTCGACGCCGGCGTGGTGCAGGCCGAATCGTTGTAGTATCTCACGCCATCGATAACGGCGACCTCTTCCAGGCGGTGCTCCACGCCGCGGAACGCCTCGACCGTCGACCGGATGACCGATGGCGGGATCCCGCCCAGGCATGCGGCCGTCACCGCGGCCAGCAGGTTGACCAGGTTATGCGGACCCGGCAGCCGGAGGGCGTCCACGGGACAAATGGCGTGTTCGCCGGAACTGTCGCGGAAGACCACCTGTCCGTCCCGCACGTGGCATCCGGTCTCGACGGGACCTTCCATGCTGAACC
The DNA here is from genome assembly GCA_009835325.1 of Gemmatimonadota bacterium. Lineage (NCBI taxonomy): Bacteria > Pseudomonadati > Gemmatimonadota > Gemmatimonadota bacterium. Next base: position 43,884 of record VXWP01000013.1, read on the forward strand.
ACGCGACCCGTCCCGGGCAGAATGCCGCCCATTTACGCAGCCGCTCGTCATCGGCGTTCAGGACGACCGCGTCCTCCGGCGACTGATAGTGCACGATGTGCCGCTTGGCCTGTTCGTAGGCGTCGAAGGTCCCGTGCCAGTCCAGGTGATTGGGCGACAGGTTCGTCACCACCGCCAGGCCCGGACTTCGCCGGATCCAGGCCAGCCGGTGCAACTGGAAGCTGGAAAGCTCGAGGACCACGGGACTGCCGGCGGCCGCCTCCCCGGATTCGGCCGCCTCCCCGGATTCGGCCGCCTCGTCCTGACCGTCGACCGTACCGCCAGGACCTGCGCCTCCGCCTGGCTCTCCTGTTCCCGTGCGATCCCCTTCAATCTCGTTGAGCACGGCCCGGCCGATGTTCCCGCCCACCAGCGTATCCGGGTCGACCGCCTGGTGCAGCGCCCCGAGAAGGCGGGTCGTGGTGGTCTTTCCGTTGCTGCCCGTGATGCCGATGACCGGCCGGCGGCAGGTCTCGAAGACCAGGTTGATCTCGGTGGTCAGCGCAACGCCCCGGTCCCGCGCCAGCTGGAGAAACGGACTGTCGTCCCGGACGGCGGGCCCGACCACCACGAGGTCCGCGCCGGTGATGTCCTCCTCCCGGTGCTCCCCGAGCACGTAGCGGACCGGCCATGGATCCAGTGCGGCGATGGACTTCCGGAGGGCTTCCGCGGGCAGCAGGTCGGTGACGGTAACGTCCGCTCCCCGCGCGGCGAAATACCGCGTGGACGCGGCGCCGCCGGAGAGCACGCCGAGCCCCAGTACGGTAACCCGTTTGCCTTTGAATTCCCTTGACACCCGAAGTCCGCCCGGTTTAATATACGGCGTTGATTCGCGGGTTCAATCCGCGAAGTCCAGTCGTTCGTCGAGCGCCGTCAGAAAGGTGTTGGTTTCCGGTGCGTCGACGGTTTCAGGACCGCGCATCAACTGCACCAGGTCTTCGATCGTATCGATGTCCAGCAGGCGGAACTCGTCGAGCACCTCGTGGGTGATCCGGCGCCGCCGAAGCAGGGCGACGGTCTCCTCGAGTTCCGATCCCGAACTCCAGCGCGAGATATCGAATATGCGGTGCGGCTTGCGCATGCCGATAAGATTGTACGCGCCGTCCTGGGCCGGGACAAGCACAATATCGTGGGATGAGAGGGACTCGCGGGCTCGATCGATGACCGTTTCCTCCAGCCGGGGCATGTCGCTCCCGGAGATCAGCACGTACGGGTATCTACCGAGCAGATCCTCGAACAGGCCGAGCATCATCTCACCCAAATTCGCGCCGGACACTGCGTGGTACGGGACGTCCGGCCCGGTAATCGAGCGAAAGGCGTCCGCGTATTCGGGCTGGGACGTGGCCAGCAGGACGTCGTAGTCCCGTCCCCGGTGCGCCGCGAACCGGTCCACCAGGAACGCGCGGTACATACCGGCCGCCAGGCGATGGGCTACGTCCGGACCGAGCACATTGCCCGACCGGTCGCGGATGTCCTTGAGGCCGGCATAGCCGTTCGCCGCCGTGCCATGGACCAGCCGGGTCTTGACGTTACCGGGTTCGGGATACTTGGCGAGCAGGACGAGTGCGGTGGGCGGATAGGAAATCATTGGCCGGAAGGCATGGCTTGGCGCGATGGGAATCGCGCTCGCGATGAAGCCACTTTGGTCATGAACATCGACAAAGATAATGTAGCGGAGTACGTTCACACAAGACATCTATTGGCCCCGCCGCGGGAAGGTTCCTGCACGGTGGAAGAACTGGGCGGCGGGTTTCTGAATACCGTGCTGCGGGTCACCGCCGACGACCGATCGGTCGTGGTGAAACAGGCCCTGGACGCGTTGCGGCTCTTCCCGGACCTCAAAGTCACCACCGACCGGATCGTCTACGAGACGCGGGCCCTCCGGGTTTTGAACGGACTGTTCCCCGAGGGGACCGTTCCGGCCGTCCTGCACTTCGACGACGCGGATCGCATCCTGGTCATGTCGGATCTGGGAAAGCGCCCGTCCCTGGAATCCGAGTTGGAGCGGGGACGCGTCGATCCTGCCGTGGCGGAGCAACTCGGCGGGTTTCTTTCGACCCTGCACCGGCAGACCTGGGACGACCGGGAACTGCGCGGGCAATTCGACAACGAGGCCATGCAGGGCCTGAGGTACAAGTACTGTTTCTATTTCGTAGAAGATCCGGCGTTGAACCGAGTCGCCCGCCGGTTGGCGGAGACTTTCACGGAGACGAAGCAGACGCTGCTCCACGGCGACTTCTGGACGGCCAGCGTGATCGCCGCGGAAAAACGGGTCCGTACCTTCGACCTGGAATTCGTCAACTACGGGCACCCGGCCCAGGACGCGGGTTTCATCATGGCCCACTACCTGCTGCACGCATACAACAAACCACGGGTCGCGGACGCGGTCTTCGACGCTGTCGAACTCATTTGGAGCACTTACGCGGAGGGCATGGGCGACCTGCTGCCTGAAGCAACGGAAACGATGGCCCTTCAGCAGGCCGGTCTCGAGATGCTGTTCCGCATCGACGGGATCAACCAGGTGCGGTATATCACCGACGACGGGGTCAGGGCACGCATTCGCCAGGCCGCCCGACCCATGATGCTGGATGACGAAATAACGGTGGCGGGATTGCGCCACATTTGAACTGCATGCACGGCACATAAACACCCTCAACACAACGGGCAAGGAGCGATATCTTGGGCAGATTCAGATCACTACTCTTCATAGCGGCCGCAGTCGTAATCGGTCTGTGGATCCTCAGCGGATTCTGGGCCAACATCTTCGTCGAGGCGCTCTGGTTCGGCCAACTGGGCTTCGACGACGTGTTCTGGACGACGATCGGCGCCAAGTTCTTCACGGGACTGGTCTTCGGACTGGTCGCGCTGGTGGGCCTCGGGGCGAATGTCTACCTTGCGCGGTACTTCTCCACGCGCCTCACCGAACTTCACCTGTTCAACGAGGAGATGTCGGAACTCGAACAGCTTTTCTCCAACTCCAGGCTGATCGAGGTCGTGACGATCATCGGCATCCTGGTCATTGCCGCCATCATGGGCCTGATCGGCCTGGCCAACTGGGACGGTATGCTCCGGTTCTTCAACCAGGAGGCCTTTGGCGCCACCGATCCCATATTCAATATCGATATCGGGTTCTTCGTCTTCTCGCTGCCGATCTGGCATTTCGTCCGGTTCTGGCTGCTGCTCCTCGTCGTGGCCTCGGCCATCGCGGTCACCCTCTATTATCTCTACCGGGGCGCCGTCACCATCGAAGAGCGTGGCATACAGATCCGGTCGTACGCCCGCAACCACATCTGCGTCCTGGGCGCCATCGTCTTCCTGCTCATGGCCTGGGGCTACCGGCTCGACATGTACCGCCTGCTGTTTTCCGAGTCGGGATTCGCCTTCGGCGCGGGGTACACCGATCTGCACGCCCGGATGTACGCGCTGTGGATCATGCTCTTCGTGGCCATTGGCTGCGCCGGGCTGTTCCTGATGACGCTCCGCTCGCAGCGCCGCAACCTGCCGTTCATTGCCATCGGCGGCATGATCGTCTCGTCCCTGGTCGTCGGTTCGGTGTATCCCGGACTCGTCCAGTATTTCGTGGTGGCGCCCAACGAGTACGACCGGGAGGCGCCGTACATCCAGCACAGTATCGATTATACGCTGCAGGCATACGGCCTGGAAGGGGTCGACGAAGTGCCCTTCCAGATCCAGGAGAACCTCGGCGCGGGGGACATCCAGAACAACATCACGACCATCAACAACCTCAAGGTCCAGGACAAGCGTCCGCTCCGGCGCACGTACCAGCAGCTCCAGGAGATCCGGACCTACTACGATTTCTCCAGCGTGGACGAGGACCGGTACATGATCGACGGTCAGTACCGCCAGGTCATGCTGGCGGCCCGGGAGTTGTCCTACGCCCAGCTGCCATCGCCCACCTGGCAGAACCGGCACCTGTTCTACACCCATGGCTACGGCCTGTGCCTGAGCCCGGTGAACACCGCCACGCCCGAGGGACTGCCGGACCTCTTCGTCAAAGACATCCCGCCCGTTTCCACGAGCGACGACCTCGTCGTGCGGCGGCCGGAATTGTACTTCGGCGAGAACATGGACGCCTACGCGGTCGTGAAGACCACGCAGGAGGAGTTCGACTATCCGGAGGGCGACGAGAACAAGTTCAGCCGGTACCAGGACGACGGCGGGGTGGAGCTCAGCTCCTACTTCCGCCGCCTGGCCTTCGCCCGATATTTCAGCGAGGTCAATTTCGTCATCAGCCCGCTGATCACCGACGAAAGCCAGGTGATGTTCTACCGTCAGCTGCAGAGCCGGGTGGAGAACGTCGCGCCTTTCCTGGACTATGATCACGATCCCTACCTGGTCATCGCCAACGGCAAGCTGTACTGGATGATCGACGCCTACACGACCACGGGCTCCTATCCCTATTCGCAACGTTTCAGCGGTCTCCTGCAGATGCCGGACTCGGGCGACCTGGGCACCGGGCCGCAATCGGATATTCCCGGGCTGAATCCGCCGCCGCAGCGCAGGTTCGTACAGAACCAGCCCACGCTGCAGAACATCAACTACATCCGCAACTCGGTGAAGGTGGTCATCGACGCCTATACCGGCGAGACCGACTTCTACCTCGTGGACGAGACGGACCCGATGGTGCTGACGTACCAGAAGATCTTCCCGACGCTGTTCAAGCCGCTGAGCGAGATGCCGCAGCCGATCCGCGATCATATCCGGTATCCCCGCGACCTCTTCGCCATCCAGGCGGCCATGTACCGCATCTATCACATGCGCAATCCCCAGGTGTTCTACAACAAGGAAGACCTCTGGGCGGTGCCCCAGCAGGTATACGCGGAGCAGGAACAGCAGGTATACCCGTACTACGCCGTGATGAAGACGGCCCTGATGGAGAGGGAGGAAATGCTCCTCCTGCTGCCCTTTACGCCGGCCAACAAGGAGAACATGATCGGCTGGATGGCCGCCCATTGCGACGCGCCGCTCTACGGCCGCATCAAGGTCTACAACTTCCCGAAGCAGGAACTGGTCTACGGCCCCATGCAGATCGAGGCGCGGATCACCCAGGACGCCGACATCGCGAAGGAGCTCACCCTCTGGAACCAGGAGGGCTCCCAGGTGATCCGCGGCGACATCATCGTCGTGCCGATCCAGGAATCGCTGCTCTATATCGAGCCGCTTTACCTGCGGCAGCGGTCCACCCGGGGTGGTTTGCCCGAGCTCAAGCGCGTGATCGTCGCCTACGGCAACCGCATCGCCATGCGGGAGACGCTCGACCAGGCACTTTCGGCCATTTTCGCCTTCGACGGCGCGACCCTCGCCCTGGAGACGACGCAGACGAGCGACGGACAGGTCGTTCCGCAGCCGAGGAGTGTCACGCTGAACGATCTGGCCAGGCGGGCGGTGTCCCACTTCGACGAGGCCCAGGGCCACCTCCAGGCGGGCGACTGGTCCGAATACGGGGCTTCGCTGCAGCAGCTGGAGAACGTACTCCGGCGTCTGTCGGACGAGGCCGCCCAGCTGGAGTAGGAACGGGTCGGACGCGGACCAGGCGGACTGGGGACAGCCATGCCCGTTCAGACGCTCAGCTTTCCCAATGACCACGGCGACCAGCTTGCCGCGCGGCTCAGCCTGCCGCCCGACGGCAGGCCGGTCGCCTACGCCCTCTTCGCCCACTGCTTCACCTGCAACCGGAACCTGAACGCCGTACGGCGCATCAGCCAGGAGATGTCCGACCACGGCATGGCCGTGCTGCAGTTCGACTTCACCGGGCTCGGCGACAGCGAAGGCGACTTTTCCGATACCGGTTTCGCGTCCAACGTGGACGACCTGGTTGCCGCGGCGAGGTATCTCGCGTCCCGCCACGAGGCGCCCCGGGTGCTGATCGGGCACTCCCTCGGCGGCGCGGCCGTGCTCAAGGCGGCGGCGTCCATTCCTTCCTGCAAGGCCGTCGTGACCATCGGCGCGCCGGCCGATCCGAAGCACGTGGCCCACCTGATCGGGGATGCCCGGGAGACCATCGAACAGACCGGCCAGGCGACTGTCACGCTCGCCGGCCGTTCTTTCCTGATCAAGAAGCAGTTCCTGGAAGACCTGGAAGAGACGGGGATGGAAGAGACGATCCGTGGGTTGCGGCGCGCCCTGCTGGTGTGCCACTCCCCCATCGACCAGACGGTCGGGATCGAGAACGCCGCCCGGATCTTCCAGGCCGCCATGCATCCCAAGAGCTTCCTCTCCCTCGACAAGGCGGACCACCTGCTTTCGAACGAGGCCGATGCCTTCTACGTGGGCCGGGCCGCCGCGGCGTGGGCGACGCGGTACCTGGACGTGCCCGCCGTGGCGGACGGTGATCCCGATGCAGCGGGAAGCCAGGTGGTGGTGCGCACGGGACGGGAACACTACTATACCGAGGTCGTGGCCTCGGGCCACCGCATGACGGTGGACGAACCCGTATCGGTGGGAGGCACGGACCGGGGCGGGACGCCCTACGACCTGCTGCTCGGGGCGCTGGGTTCCTGCACGTCCATCACCCTGCGGATGTACGCCGACCGGAAGTCCTGGCCGCTGGAGGAGATCGTCGTCCGGCTCAGTCACGCGAAGATCCACGCCAGCCACTGCGAGACCTGCGAGACCACCGAGGGGAAGGTGGACCGCATCGAGCGCGAAATCGAACTGATCGGCGACCTGTCCGGTGAGCAGCAGGCCCGCCTGCTCGAAATCGCCGACCGCTGTCCCGTGCACCGGACGCTCCATTCGGAGATCCTGGTAGAGACCCGGCTATACGACCCATGAACTATCTTGCCCATCTTTATTTCGCCGAAGACACGCCTGAGTCCTGCGTGGGGAACCTGATGGCGGATTTCGTCCGGGGACCCGTGGACCGGCAGCCGTACATCGGCGCCGTCATGCGGGGCATGCGGAACCACGTGGCCGTGGACCGCTATACCGACGGCCACGACGTGGTCCGCGAGAGCAAAGCGCTCATCAGCCCCACCCGCCGCCGTTTCGCCGGGATCATCGTCGATATCTGCTACGACCATTTTCTCGCGCATAACTGGCCGCGCTTCTCGGACGAGCCGCTCTCCGCGTTCATCGAGCGGAGTTACCAGTCCCTCATCGACTATCGGGGCGACATGCCGCCGGTCCTGGCGCGGGTGATCCGGCACATGGTGAGGCACGACTGGCTGCACGGCTACCGGGAAACCGCGGGGATCGGCCGGGCGCTGGACGGTCTTTCCATGCGCGTCCGGCGGCCCAACACGCTGGCGGGTTCCGTGGAGGAACTCGAGGCCAACTACGACGAAATGGAAGGGCAGTTCCTGCGGTTCTTCCCGGACCTGGTCCGGCACATGGAGACCGGACCTGGTCAGACTCGTGAGGGGGCGCGGCCTGCACCAGCCGGCACCACGCTCGAGGGGGCGGGGG
>VXWP01000013.1:51360-64535 GCA_009835325.1 Gemmatimonadota bacterium
CACCTCGAGCTCCACCTCCCTCCCCGCCGCCCCCGTCACCTCGCTCGACGCCCGCCCCCGGGGGCGGGGGGACGATGAATAACCACTACGACGTCATCGTGGTGGGCCTGGGTGCCATGGGCTCGGCCACCTGCTACCACCTGGCCTCCCGGGGAGCGAAGGTCCTCGGGCTGGAGCGCTTCGACCTGCCCCACGCCCAGGGCAGTTCCCACGGGTACTCCCGCCACACGAAGACGGTGGTATACGTGGATACGCCCTTCGAACCTTTTATCGAGCGGTCCTTCGAGCTCTGGCGGCTGCTGGAGGGCGAAACCGGCCAGCAGATCCTGGTGACGACGGGCTACCTGCTCATGTCTGACTCCGGCTCGTGGGACCATTTGCTGGGCAAGGTCCGGCACGAAATCCTGACCTCCGACGAAGTAGCCTACCGGTATCCTCAATTCACTTTGCCGGATGACTACCACGGCCTGTACGATCCGGTCGGCGGGCTCCTGCGTCCTGAACTGGGCATCGCGAGCCACCTCATTCAGGCGCTGAGACGCGGCGCCGAAATCCACGGACGGGAAGCCGTGACCGGGTGGAAGGAGACGGCCCATAGCGTGGAGGTCGAGACCGGGCACGCCCGCTACAGCGCGGACCAGGTCGTCTTTACAGGCGGGTCCTGGACCGACCGGCTGATCGCGGACCTGGGCATCACCCTGACCGTCTCCCGCCAGCCCCTGGCCTGGGTGTGGCCCGCGCGGAACCCGGCCTCCTTCGACGTGGGCGTCCTGCCCATCTGGCAGATCCCCGCGCCCGATCACGACGGCGAATACTATGGCTTCCCCATGATGCCGGACCATCCGGGGTTCAAGCTGGCGCTGCACTCTTTCGGGGAGACGTCCGATCCCGAGCGTCTGGACCGCGAAGCCCGACCGGAAGACGAGGAGGAGGTTCGGAAGTGCCTGCGACGGTTCATTCCCGACGCGAACGGACCGCTCACGGCCATGCGGATCTGCATGTACACCCGCACGGTGGACGAACTACCCGTGCTCGACCGGCATCCGGCCCATGACCGGGTGACCGTGGGCTGCGGTTTCAGCGGGACCGGGTTCAAGTTCTCATGCACCTTCGGAGAATGGCTGGCCGAAACGGCGCTGGGGCAGCCCAACACGATCGCCAATGACACTTTCCGGTTTGAACGGTTGATCGGGGCTGCGAACACAACCTGACCCTGAACGCGACTTGTATGGCCATGCGACATGAACCACTCTAATTACCCCTCTCCCGACTAACAGGAGCGACCACCATGAATACCCGGATCACCGAAGACCAGTGGGCGGTATTCGAACGACAGGGCTACCTCCGTCTCGGCAGCGTGATGGAACCGGGCGAGCTCGAACGGCTCCAGGAGCGCATCGACGCCATCATGCTGGGCCGGGCCGATATCGACTACGGCCGGGTCATGATGCAGCTCGACCGCGACCCGGAGCGCGGGGGCGACAAGCCCGGACCGCAGTCCAGAGGACACAAGGGGGCCACGCTCTGCTACCGGAAGATCCAGGACCTGGAACTGGATCCGGTCTACCTGTCCTTCATGCGGAAGCCGGTCTTCGAGGCGATCTGCGATCGGATCTACGGTCCCAATACACCGGTAGCCTGTTTCCGGGCCATGTTCATGAACAAGCCCAGCGGCGAAGGGACGCCCCTCGTCTGGCATCAGGACCGGTGGACCGACCTGGACCGCGACCCGCTCGTCACGCTCTGGACGGCGCTCGACCCTGCCGTGGAAGCGAACGGCTGCGTGAAGATCATACCCGGTTCGCACCGCCGGCTCATCAACCCGAGCCACGGCTCCGGTTTCCTGACGGAGGAGCAGGCGGAGGTCGCCGTGGCCGAGAACGAGCCCATCAACATGGAAGTGGCCTGCGGCGAAACCGTGCTGATGCACAACTGGATGCTGCACAGTTCCGGGACGAACCGCACCGACACGGCGCGGCGCGCCTTCAGCATATGCTTCATGGACGCGGCGACGCGGTCACGGGCCGGGCACACTTTTCCCGTCATATTCGGCGAAGGGGCGCTGAGTCCCGCGCTATGATCCGTCGACATCGGCAAAACCGCCGCCGGCATCCGCCACAGAGGAACACCGGCCATTAACCTACAATTACCAGGGGATCCCTCCATATGAACTTCATAAGCAAGCGAGTCCTGACCGCCGTCTGCTCGGTGCTCATGGCCGCGTATTTCATTTCAGGCTGCGGGTCCACATCGGAGACGTCCCGGCCAAGCCTGCTCGACCAGATCAAGCAGCGGGGCACCATACGCGTCGGCGTATCGACCTTCGTCCCCTGGGCCATGCGCAACAAGCAGGGGGAACTGGTGGGCTTCGAGATCGACGTGGCCAGCCGCCTTGCGGCCGACGCCGGCCTGGAGATCGAGTTCATCCCCACGGCCTGGGACGGGATCATCCCCGGACTCCTGGCCGGCAAGTTCGACGTGATCATCGCCGGCATGTCCATCACCCCCGCGCGAAACCTGAGCGTGAATTTCACCCGGCCCTATTCCCATTCGGAGCTTCTGCTGGCCGCCAGCAGGGATGAGGCGGGCCATCTTGTCGACAGGGAGGACTACGACAGCGCCGACGTGACCATCGCAGTGCGCCGCGGCTCGACCTCGGTCCAGGCGGCGCGGAAGAACTTCCCCCAGGCGACCATCCAGCAGTTCGACGACGACATCCTCGCCTTCCAGGAAGTCCTGAACGGCAACGCCGAAGCCGTCATCGCTTCCTCGCCCAAACCGGAACACGAGGTCCTGCGCAACAGCGACCGGCTGTTCATTCCCTTCGACGAACCCCTGGACCGAGGCGCCGAGGCCATTGCGATCCGCCAGGGAGAAACGGACGCCCTGAATTTCTTCGACAACTGGATACTGCTGCGGACCGAGGACGGATGGTTGAAGGAACGGCGGGACTACTGGTTCAAGACGCTGGACTGGGAGGATGATGTAGCGCCGGACCAGTAGGTGGCGCTACGCCGGGACTGGCGCGTTGTAGGTTTTTAGGCTTCGACGCTGAGTCTTCCAGGTCGGCCGGTGTCTGATTCGCGAATAACGATTTCGACATCGCGTCCAAGGGTGATCAGAAGGCGCAGAAGCCGATCTATGGAGTACTCCCTGAAGTCTCCTCTCATCAGTCGCGACACATCGGGTTGAGACAAGCCGAGCAACTTTGCCGCCTCGACCTGCTTCAGCCTACGTTGGCGAATGATCCTGTCGATGCCCGTCACCAGTTCAGCTTTAAGTAAGTACGTTTCGGCATCCGGCAAGCCAAGATCAGCAAAGACGTTTCCGCTGCCGCGTTCGATTTTCACTCGTTGAGATTTCATTGGTTTTGGTCTCCTGCGTAATTTGCCCGATAATGTTGTGCTGCGGTCTGTAACCTGCTGGAGCCCACCCATTCAATCGGTTTGAGTATCGTTGTGTTCATTGGAAATATAGTGAATCCACCATAAATACACAATCAATTTTTTGTTTCTAATTGATTCAGTCTGACTCTTGGCCAAATTCTCGTGCTAATTGCATTGATATGAAAATCGTACCCGATGATGATGCCTGTCTCACCCAATTCCCGCTTGACATCGACCGCCCTCCTGCGTATCTGGTACAAACTCGAATCGACCGTGTAGCGCGTTCCACCGGAGCCCTGTTTCATGCCCCTCGTCCTTTACGACACCTACACCCGCAGCCTGCGTGAATTCGAACCGCTGTCCCCGGACGAGGTGGGGCTATACGCCTGCGGTCCCACGGTCTACGATTTCCCCCACATTGGCAACATGCGCACCTACGTGTTCGGCGACCTGCTGCGCCGCGCACTGGTTTTCAACGGGTACAAGGTCCGCCACGTGATGAACATCACCGACGTCGGTCACCTGACGTCCGACGCGGACACCGGCGAGGACAAGATGGAAGAAGGCGCGCGCCGCGCCGGGAAGACGGCCTGGGAGATCGCCGAGTTCTATACCGATGTCTTCAAGGAGGACATGCGGCGGCTCAACATCCTCGAGCCGGACACCTGGTGCCGGGCGACTGACCATATAGAGGAACAGATCAAGGAAATCCAGTGCATCGAAGCGAAGGGATTCACGTACCGCACTTCCGACGGGATCTATTTCGACACGTCGAAGCAGCCCGATTACGGTTTTATTGCCCGGCTGGACGTAGAGGGACTGGAGGCGGGCGCCCGGGTCGACATGGCGGAGAAGCGCAGCATCACCGATTTCGCTTTGTGGAAGTTCAGCCCGCCGGATGAGCAGCGGCAGATGGAATGGGACAGCCCCTGGGGCGTCGGGTTCCCGGGATGGCACATCGAATGCTCGGCCATGTCCGCCAAGTTTCTAGGTCCCTTTTTCGATATCCACCTGGGCGGCGAAGACCACATTTCGGTGCATCACGCCAACGAGATCGCCCAGACCGAGGCCTGTCACGGCACGCGCCTGGCCAACTTCTGGATGCACGGTTACTTCCTGCAGTTGGGAGACGCCAAGATGGCGAAATCCGCGGGCGGGTTCCTGCGGGTGCAGACGCTGATCGACCGGGGCTACGACCCTCTCGTGTACCGGCTGTTCTGCCTCAGCGCGAGTTACCGCTCCAAGCTCAACTTCAAATGGGAGAGCATCGAAGGCGCCGCGCGGCAGCTGAACCGGCTTCGGCTGGCCGTCCACGGCTGGGGCGAGCCCGCCGAGGAACCAGACGAGGCCTACATGCAGCGCTTTACCGAGGTCGTGAACAACGACCTGAACATGCCCCGCGCCATGTCCGTTACCTGGGACCTGGTCCGCAGCGATCTGCCGGACGGCCTCAAGAAGGCCACGATCATGCAGTTCGACGAAATACTGGGACTGAGCCTGGCCGAATGGGAACCAGAAGAGACGGCCGTACCGGATCACATCACGGACCTGGCCGAACAGCGACGCCAGGCCCGCGCGGAAAAGCGTTATGCCGATGCCGACGCACTGCGCGACCAGATCATCGCCGCCGGTTTCGATATCAAGGACACGCCGAAGGGACCGGAAATCACCCCCAGGGCCGTCGCGACCGAGGCGGCGAACTGACAAGACCCTCTGCCATGAACCTGTTGCTGGTCGGCGGTTCCGGTCTCGTCGGGACGGCCATCACGCCCTACCTCCAGCCACACCACAACCTGCGGGTGCTGGACCTCAACGCTCCCCAACACGATGACGTCGAGTACGTGGAAGGATCCATCGCCGATCCCGAAGCGGTGCGCCGCGCCCTGGACGGGATGGACGGATTCATCACCATGGCGATGAAAGGCGGCCAGGGCGGCCACGACCGGCACCACACCATGGAGCAGGTGATCGACAACTACACCGTAAACTGCCTGGGCCATCACGTGCTGTTGCTGACCGCCTTCGAGATGGGGATCACGCGGGGGATCTACACCGGCACCATGAGCGTCCACAACCGCCACCGGACCTGGTACCCCTCCGAGGATGAAGTGCCCCTGGACGGCCCCAACGTGTACGGCCTGACCAAGGGCTTGACGGAGGAGATCTGCCGGTACTTCGCCCGCGAGTACGACATGAACCTGCTTGTGTACCGCATCACCGGGCCCTGCAACCGGGCCATGTTCATCGACCGGATCACGAACCCGCCCGGCGGCCCGAAGCTCTACTACACCGACGAGGAGGACATGGCCGAGGCCTACCTGGCCGGGTTGAGGTTCCTCGACCAGGCCCCGGCCGGCAAAGGCCGCTGCGAGGTGTTCTTCATTTCCGGGGATGAAGACTGCGAGGAAATGAACATGGCCAAGGGCCGCGATCTACTGGGCTGGGCGCCGTCCGCGAGGAAGAAGCTGGGGATTTAGCCTAAGGCCGCCTCGCCGACACACACGCCATCTTCCCCCGCTGAAGTTCACACCTGAAATCGACGAATCCCAGGCTGATAAGCAGGTTCTCGTGCGTCTCAACGGGCAATCTCCGGGGTCGCTCGGGGTCGTCTTTCTCGAATGGCACGACAAAATCAGCATTGACCAGGATGCCGCCGTGTGCCAGTAGCGCATGGACCTGCTGGTAGACGGCTTCGAGGGCGTCGACGCCGCCGAGGTCATGGAGGGTCTGGAGGGTGAAGATGGCGTCGAAGGGACTGAGCCCGAAGGTCCAGCCGTCACCTCTCAGGTCGGCTTGAATCAGGCGTGCGTCTTGGTGGCCAGATTCTTCGAGCAGTTCGTCTACGTGTAAGACCAGTGCCGACTCGATCTCGATCCCCTTGTATTCGACGGCACTAGTCCTCTCCGACTCTGCCCCATCGAATAACGCACTTAGCACGGCCTGGGCGAGTCCCCCCGCGCCAACCCCAAGTTCCAGCAAGCGGATGGTTGCGTGATGATCACTCCCGGGCGATTTCGCCTGGTGATGTTCCTGTTCGCGCCACTCGCCCCGCCATCCGACAAGTGTCCGCACGACGCACTCCGCCATCGCCGCCCGCTCTGGCCATCGCCGATCCAGGTCCTCCGTCCACGCGTCGATGTAGTCCGGTCCAGTGAAATCCGACAGCGCCATGCGAGTGATTCCTTAAACGTTTCGTGCGGCCAGGTGGGTCCGCGACGGATTGCGCGCGAGGTGCACTTAGTGATCGATCCGCGACTGCTTCCGCCGCGCCACGCTTTTCGGTTAGTCCGTTCGCGTCGGCTTGCGCGTGTGACTGAAGGAATCGAGCCGGGGCGTATCGGGCGGCCAGTACACCGCTTCGTTGGACTCCTGCCAGGGGTTGCCGCACATGTTGGTGAGGATGTGCCACTCGGCAGCGCCGATATCGGGATCGGGATGGAAGAGGAAGCGCTTCAGTCCGGCTTCCCTGGAGGCGTTCAGGATACCGGCCAGGTCCCGGGCCGGCATGGCGTCGCCCGCGTGCGGCGCGCGCCCCGTGGAGACCCAGCAGATGCACTTGTCCGTATCTCCGATGGCCTCCAGGGCGCGGCGGGTTTCCCCGTACACGATGGTGGAGAAGAACTCCTCGGGAAACCCCATTTCCATGTCCATCAGGGTGCGCACGCCCGGCAGGTCGATGCCGAAGAGCAGCTTGACCACGTCGAAGGCGTCCTCCTCGGTAAGCGACGGGTTCCACTTCCGCAGCCGCTGCACCCAGCGGGAGACCGTCCCGTACATGCCGTCGAAGCCACGGTGCCAGTAGTAGTGCTTGGGGAAGATGAAATCGAACCAGGACGCCATGGCGTGGTAATCCTGGCAGGTCAGGGAGGAGAAGGCCGCCGTGCGGGGAATGCCGCCGAGTTCCACCCTGCGGTTGAGCTTGCCGACTTGTTCGGCGATGGCGGCCATGTGTCCGAGGGCCGTTTCCCGGCGGGCGCGGAGCCAGTAGAGGGCGTCCTCGTTGATGTCGAATAGCTGCATGCCCGCCAGCATGCCGCCCGGCGCGCGGTAACGCACCTCGGCCGGGGTGAGCTGGTGAAACCGGTCCCACAGGTGTTCGATGCCCCGTTGCAGCCGGTCCATGTCGTACCCCAGGGCGACGAAGCGGGTGTCCTCTCCGGGCCGGATCTCGAAGAGTTCACCCCCGTGGTGGAAGGCGAGTTCGTAGTGTTGCTCCCCCGGTCCGTCGATGAGGAAGCCATGGGCCTGGGGCAGGGCGTTCATGGCGTCTTGGACCGTCGCGGCGTGGCCGATCACGCCGTATGGATCTTCCTCCACGGGACGCTGGCCCCCGCCCAGACCCGCGCCGAAGGTGATGATGTGCCAGCCCCGCTCCCTGGCGTCGTCGAGCATGGCGGCGAAGAGGCGTTCCTTTTCGGGGTCGCGCGGCCCTTCCGCGGGCGGATCGACGCCGAAGGACCGGTATACGGCGGGATCGCTTTCGAGAACCGGCATCCTCGTGCCGTCGTCCCGTTCGAAGTAGAGATAGCCTACCACGATGCCGGTGACGCCCCCGTCCTGCCACGCGTCGAAGATCCGACTGTAGTCTGAAATGTACCGATCGAGGGGGTTATGGACGAAGATCCAGGCTTCCATTTCCTTCTCCTTTTACGAGGTCAGCAGCCGGCACAGATGGGGAATGAACAGCCGGTTGTCGGCCGCGACATAGATCAGTTCGCCCCCCATGCGGCTGAAACTCTTGCCCATGCGGTTATAGTAGGCCGGGTCGTCCATGGGCGGCTCTCCGGCGTTCCAGTCCCAGTCCTCCTCCGTGAGGTCGTTCACCGCGATGAAGGGCCGCACGGGTCCGAGCCCGTCCTGCCGCCGCAGGTTGTTGGCGATCGAGACGGATTTTTCGAAGACCTGGGGCGCCATGATCGAGGAACCGACGGACAGGAACACGCCGCCGTCGATGCGCGAGACGCCCTCGGCGAAGACCTGGAAATCGATCATCCCGCCCCGCCCGTACGCAGCGCCCGCTGTGCCGCTGGCCAGGGGATGTGTATATACGATGTCGTACCCGATACCGGGATGCACGGTGAGCGGCACGCCCAGGCGACAGGCATTCCCGGTCAATGAATGCTGCTTGTGGGGATGTTCGACGACGTGGCGGCCCGGCGCGATTCCGTGGCGCACGATCGTCTGCAGGAGGTCGGCACGGGCGGGCATGGCCTCGTCGTCCGCGGGATCGGCGGACCAGTCCGCGAGGGCCTGCCGAAGTGCGGCCGGATCGGGAACGCAGTACCCGTCCTCGACGACCATCCGGCCCACCGACTCCCCGTATCCCAGGCCGTCCGCCGTGCCGGTCAGTACCGACAGCGCCGTATGCCGGCCGGTCTCGTCCCACGTGCCGAAACATCCCCGGGCGACATGGCCCCGCACGTCCTCCTCGGACCGACCGTGGAAGGCGTATTCCCAGTCGTGGATCACGCCCGCGCCGTTGGTGGCCAGGTGGGTGATCCAGCCCGTTTCCATCATGCGCGTGACCACGGGACCAAGCCCGTTCTTCACGAGGTGCGCGCCGTAGGCCATCATGACGGAAGCGCCTCTGGAACGGGCCGCGCGCATGCGGTCCGCAATCGATTCCATCTGTTTGACCTGGCGGGATGTAGCTGGAGGCAGCGGACCATCGGGATCGACGCGTATGTCGTCGATATGATGCTTGCTTTCCCGTTCCGCCAGCGGTTCAACCTGCACCCTGCGGCCATCGATACGCGGGTAGCCCATGGGCGTCCGTTCCGGAGGAGTGATGCATGGAGGAGAGGATCGATCGCCTGCCTGAAGCCTAATATACGTCCGGGCCCGGTCGCGCCAACGTTTTTCAGATACCGATCTCGACGTTCTTGACCGACACGCCCCGGCGGGTGATCTCGAGGTCGACCCGGCACGCTTCCGTGTCGATGAGGAGCCGGTAGGCGCCCGGCGTACCCGGGGCGAAGGAAACGGTGTCGAGGACCTGACCCTTGAGGGCGGCCAGGGCTTCGTTGGTCTCCGCGACGGCCTGCCTGACGGCCGCTCCCCTGGGGGTGCCGTTGAACAGTCGGAGGAGCCGCTTCTCGGCCACGGCGCTCTGGCGTCGTCGCACGCGGCCGGACTGCAGGGTGAGTTCGAGGATGTTCTCGAGGCTGGGGACGTTTTCCGGGGAAACCTGTCCCGTTTCGATGTCCCGCCGCAGGGCGAGGTAGGGGATCCTGGCGTCCTCGTCCGGCAGGGACGCGGTAAATCCGTCCAGTTCTTCCAGCAGCAGCTCCCGGTCCTGTTCGTCGAACCGCGGGACGCCGCCGTCACGACCCGGCACGGTTGTCCCTTTCGACCGCTCCGCCGCATACCACGGGCGGCGTGCGCTGTTTGTCGCGGACTGCGGGGTGCGTGCACCGTCCATCCCGTTCCAACGGTCGCGGTGACGCCAAGGTTTCGCTTGCGGAAAACCCCGCGGCCAGGAAGGATTCCTCGGCCCCGCCGAGCCGGCAGGCGGATTCACGGACGATCCTGCGCAACAGGCGCAGGTAGAGGATGGCCGCGTTGCTCATTTTTCCACCTCCTCTGCCACCAGCGCTTCCATTTCGTGCTCGAAACCGCCGGTCTCCACCGGGCAGTGCATGCCGCATTCCTTAGGCGCGTTCTTTTCCCACCACCAGCGCCCCGCGCGCGAATCTTCGCCGGGCTTCGTGACCCGCGTGCACGGCATGCAGCCGATGCTGGTATAGCCCTGTTCGTAGAGGGGGTGCTTCGGGATGTCATAGAGCTCGATGTAGTCCCAGACCTCTTCCTCGGTCCAGTCCGCCAGGGGGCTGATCTTCGCCAGTCCGCCGTGGTCGTGGTCGATCTCGATCTTGCGGATGTTCGCCCGGCTCGCCCACTGGTCGCGCCGCAGTCCGGTGAACCATCCGTCCAGACCCTCCAGGGCGCGCCGGATCGGTTCCACCTTGCGCACGTTGCAGCACTTGAACCGCGATTCCACGGATTTGTAGAACAGATTCACGCCGTGGGCGCCCACCATGTTCTCCACCTGGAGCAGGTCGGGGAAATACACCTGGATGTCGATTTCGTAGTGGTCCCGGACCCGGTCGATGAAGTCGTAGGTCTCCTGGTGAAGCCGGCCCGTGTCCACCGTGAACACGTGGATGTTCGGATCGATCTGCCAGGCCATGTCCAGCAGGACCATCCCCTCCGCCTGGAAGCTCGTACACAGTCCGGCGCGCCGGCCCCAGCGGTCCAGGGCCCATTCGATCACGGCTTCGGGGGTTTCCCCGTCGAACTCGATGGCCAGTTGTCCGGCTTCGAACTCGTCCAGGAAGTCGCGGCCGGGGTGGTCGATGTGTTCCGAGTGGTCCGGGCGGTCCATGGTGCTCATTCCTCTCCTGTGGCAATCGCGGCGAGTTCGTTCCCGGTGGCTATCGCGGTCAACTCGTCGTCGCTGTGGCGGTGAAAGAACTTCTGTATGGTCTCGTCGTCCGTTTTCTGGTCCAGGTAAGCGCCGAACAGCCGTTCGGTATAGAGATGGACGGACTCCGCGGGTACGCGCCGGAGCACGGGCTGGCCGATGGCCGCCTGTCCGCTTAGTCCGCCGCGGAGGAACAGGTCGTATCCCCGCAGCCGCTCGCCGCCCTCGCCCCGCTCGCGGAGCGTCGTGGCCTGGAACCCGATATCGCCGATCCAGTGGTGGGCGCAGGCGTGGGGACAGCCGTCCAGGTTCAGCCGCAGGCCCCGCGCCTGGTCGCCAAAGACCCGCTCCATGTGTTCCACGATCTCCGCCATCTTGGTCTTGGTCTCCCCGACCGAATAGTTGCAGAAGGGCTCGCCCGTGCACGCGATGCTGGTTCCCCGCAGGTCGTTGACCTCCATGGGAAAGCCGATACCGGCCACCGCAGTGGTGACCGATTCGAGCTTGTCTCCGGGAATGTCCGTGAGGATGACGTTCTGGCGGCGGGTCAGCCGGAATTCGCCCCCGTATTCGTCGGCCAGGTCGGCCAGCTGGATCATCTGCGTGCCGGTGCACAGTCCCAGGAACACGGGAAAACCGGCGTAATACAGTCCATCCTGCACCTGTTCGTGTATGCCCGTGTGGTCGTGTTCCACCTCGGGCGGCGCGGGGGCCTCACCGTCGGCCAGCCGGTATCCCAGCCGGGTTTCCACGCGCTCGCGGTAGGCTTCGACGCCCAGGTCGGCGACCATGAACTTCAGCCGGGCCTTCACGCGGGACATGCGGTACTTGAGATCTTCCTTCCACACGTCGATGATGGCGCGCAGTACCGGGATCACGTCGTCCACGGGCACGAAGACGCCCAGGTCGCTCGACAGCCGCGGCCAGGTGGACAGCCCGCCGCCGATGCGTACGGCGAATCCGGGGTTGCCCGCTTGCTTGATCCCAATCAGGCTGATGCAGTTGATCTCGGGCGCGTTGCACTGGAGGGGGCAGCAGGAGATGGTGATCTTGTGCTTGCGAGGCAGGTCGCAGTAATCGGGGTTCCCGTAGAAGAAATCGGCGACTGCCTCGATGACCGGACGGGCGTTAAAGAGTTCGTCGGCGGCCAGTCCAGCCACGGGGCAGCCCGTGATGTTCCGCACGGTGTCGCCGCATCCTCCGCTCGTGGACAGCCCCGCGCTATTCAGCGTTTCGAAGATCCGCGGCAGGTCGTTCAGCTTCATGCCGTGGAGCTGGATGTTCTGGCGCGTGGTCAGCTCGCCGTAATCGCCGCCGAAATCCTGGGACACCCGGCCGATGGTGCGCAGCTTGTGTGGCGTCAACTGTCCGCCCGGCAGCTTGACCCGCATCATGAAGTGGCCCACCTTGGGCTTGTCGTGATACAGCCCGTACCACTGCAGGCGCACCACATCCTCTTCCGATATCTCCTCGTAGCCCCGGTCGATCAGCTCCGGCAGGTCGTTGATGACCTCCATGGGCGCCTTCTCGTGCTTGAGTCGCTCCACGTAGTTGCGTTTCCGGACCAGGTCCCAGGTGGGTTCCGGTTGTTCGCGCCGAGGTCTGCGGACCGCTTTTGCCATTTTGTTCCCGTTCGAGGTGCGTCTGCCAGGTACGTCTGGCCACGATTTGTTGAAAACGAACTCCCAGTATACCGGGCTCGAAATGGGGTGTCAACATAAAAAATCACAATCTTGATCAAAATAGTAAATATTAGCGATCTGGCATGGCGAAAGTGTTTGGTATACGAGATCCGGGTTGCCAAATCATACTGATACGATTAGAGGGTCAAAACTGTACTGCAGTGGGCGGGCACTGTCCAGCGTTAGAGGATCTCAAACAGGGCACTTAAGGATAAAGGAGGGTCTATCGATGACCGACTATCTGAATCACGAAGGCAGGATAAGCCGGCTTGAGGGGATTATCGAACAGATCGACAAGAGGTTGGGAACGATTGAAAGGGTGGGCTTCTCAATACTAGCGACCATCACGGCGCTGTTGGCTGGTGTTGCTACGATTCTGGTTAAACTGTGGTCCTAGTGAGTGATGAACCGGAAGGTCGCCGGGACCAAAACTATCAGAATCAACGGCTATTGCCGGATCCTTCAGCCGATCCTTCACCCGTTTCCTCAGCCGATCCTTCGTTCCGCTTGTTCCGCATCCACAGCCAGTACGCCGGGATGCCCAACGAGGTGATGGTCAGCCCGATCAGGGTATTTCCAGGGTCGCTGACGACGATGGACACGAAGAAGATCACGCCGATGAGCACGAAGATCCCGGGCGTGACGGGATACCCGAGGGTGCGGTAGGGCCGGGGCACGTCGGGG
>VXWP01000014.1 GCA_009835325.1 Gemmatimonadota bacterium
AAGCGCAAGAAACGTTTGCGGGCCGACAGGCATAAGAAGAAGTAAGATCGGCGGCTGACCGGCGGCCTTCGGGCTTCCGAAGGCAACGAGTGTCCCCCGCGGGACGCTGCGCCGGTCTTGTGCCGTCCAGCCCCGAAGTCCTACCTCGCACCGGGAAAATCCTCGCCGATATAGAGATCCGTGAAGATCACGGTCTTTCCGCCGAATCGGTTGGTCTTGAGTCCCCTGAGCCACGGCTTGAAGAGGTGGTTCGCCATGGGATGGAAGACGAAGGCGGCCCCCGCCTCCCCGACCAGGAAGCGCTCGGCCCGGCGGATGATTTCCGTCCGTCTTCCGGGATCCAGTTCCTGGTCCGCCGCGTCCAGCAACGCCTCGAATTCCGCGTGTTCGAAATCGTGGCGGCTGCGCCCACGCGTTCCGGGGCGCCAGATCATGTCCAGCATGTTCTTGGGATCCCGGTAGTCCCCGAAGAAGGGTACCATTCCCAGATCGATGTTCCAGTTGAACATGTAGTTGGTAAATACGGGGTAATCGGCGCTGCGGAACGTGATGCCGATGCCCAGGTGTTCCCGCAGCATGCCCTGGATCACCTCGGCGACCATCCGGATATCGGGTCTCGGCTGCCTCAGCCACATTTCCATCACCGGGAACCCGCGGCCACCGGGATAACCGGCCTCTGCCAGCAACTTCCGCGCCTGTTCCGGATCGAATTCCTGGTAGGCTTTGTAGTCGTCGTGGGCGTCGAAGGTGACCGGCAGCATGGAATAGGCGGGAACGGCGGCGCCATGCAGGACTACGCGGCAGATCGTTTCCCGGTCGATGGCCCGGGCGATGGCACGCCGGACCCGGGCATCGTCAAAGGGCGGTTTCCGTGTATTGAAGAAGATGTACCATGTGCCGTCGGTCGGGTTGGAGACGAGTTCCGAGCTCAATTCGGGATCGCGCTGCACGCGGATCAACTCGTTGGCCTGTACCTCGGCAAATCCCACCTCGTCATTTTCGTAGGGTAGCAGGTTGGCCGTGGACGGATGGCGGAAGACGCGGTGGATCTTCTCCACATAACCCTTGATGGGGCCGTCGTAATAGGGATCGAGCTCGAAGTTCATGTGGCTGCCGTGCTTCCATTCCGTCAGCCTGTAGCTCGAATTGGTCACGCAGTTCCCTTCTTCGGTCCACCGGGGTCCGTGCTTCTCCACCTGCCACCGGGGCACCGGCATGGAGGTGGGGACGGAGAGAATGAGTCCCAGGTACGGTGCCGGGTGGGTGGTTTCGAAGGTCAGCGTATGGTCGTCGACGGCCCTGACGCCCAGCATTTCCGGATCAGCGTTCGGGGTCTGGCTGTAGGTCGTCGCACCCACGATGTCGCTGTAGAACGCGGCGTAGGGATTGGCCGTCTCGTAGGAGAGAGACCTGCGGAACGTATAGACGAAGTCGTGGGCCGTGACGGGCCGGCCGTCGCTCCACCGCCCAGTTTTCCGCAGATAGAAGGTCCAGGTCTTGCCGTCGGCAGAGACCTCCCATCGATCGGCCGCCGCCGGGATGAGGTCGCCGTTTTCGTCCTTGGCGACCAGGGTCTCGAAGAGGAACTCGTTCCACTGTCCCACGTAGAGGTTGACGCTGACGTCCAGGCTGCGGGGCTCGTCCCGCATGAACCGGTACGTCTGGAATTCCAGTGGTGCCGCGTCCGGCGGCATCCGCTTGCCGATGGCGTTGAAGACGGGGTTGGTGTCCTGAGGGGCAAGCGGTATGGCTTCGGCCAGAAGCATGCCTGCGCATGCCAGCAGAGAGGCTGCCAGGATGGCCGTGTAACGCCGGCCCGCCCATCCTCGGGTCGATCCTCCAACCGAACCGCCGCCCGGTCCTTCCGCCGGCCGCAGTTTCGAATTCATGACGTGGCCTGTGCTCCTTTTCCATCTCCAATGGACCACTGTTCGCCGACAAGCGACACGGCCATCCGAAGCGCCTCACCCAGGTTGCCCGCGTCGGCAATGCCCTTGCCCGCGATATCGAAGGCCGTGCCGTGATCCACGGAAGTCCGGATGATCGGCAGGCCGAGGGTCACGTTCACGGTGCGGTCGAAGGCGATGGCCTTGACCGGGATGTGTCCCTGGTCGTGGTACATGCCGATGATCCCGTCGAAGTCACCCTTCCGGGCCCGCATGAACACGGTGTCCGGCGGCAGGGGACCCGTGATCCGCCAGTTCCCGGCACCGGCTTTCTCACGCGCTTTTTCGATGGCGGGCTTGATGATGCGGATCTCCTCGTCCCCGAAGAGTCCGCCCTCGCCCGCATGGGGATTCAGTCCGCACACGGCGATCCGCGGCGCCGCCACGCCCATGCCGGCCAGCGCGCTGCCGACCAGGTCCAGGGTGATGAGTATTTCATCTTCGGACAGGCGGTCGATGGCGTCTCGCAGGGAAACGTGGGTCGTCGCGTGGGAGACCAGGATCCCGTCGAAGGCCAGTGCGAGCCTGAAACGTTTCGTTCCCGTGATTTCGGCCAGCAGTTCGGTATGGCCGGCGTAGGCGTATCCGGCCAGGCTCATGGCCGCCTTGTTCATCGGCGCGGTGACCATGGCGGCGATGTCGCCGTCCATCGCCATGCGGGAGGCCCATTTCACGCATTCCACGGCAAGGCGTCCGGCCTCGGCCTGCTCCTTCCCTGACTTTAATCCGTCAGTTTCAACGTCCGCGGCATTCAGCACGTCCACCGTGCCGTAACGGTACAGACCGGCCGCGGGATGGCCGGTCACGTGAATATCCAGATTCGGGGCCGTTTCTCCGCCATCACGGCCGCCTGGTAAATCTTCATCGGCCAATTGGGCCAGCGAAAGGGTCCTTCGGAGCACCTCGTCATGTCCTATGACCAGCGGCCGGCACAGCTCGTAGACCCATTCCTGCGACAGGATCTTTACGATGATCTCCGGTCCCACGCCGTTCGGATCGCCCAGGGTAATGCCGATGACCGGTCGTTCATCCATACCGCTTCCTCAAAGGTTGCCGGTTGCCCGCTTGCCGGCAGGTCCGGTGGTGCCAACCGGTGTGTCCCCGGCCTTGGTGTCGACACCGCGCGGAGAGAGGCATGCCACGGCCTTCGCCAGTGTGTGTTGATCGCCGAAGGAACCGGGTTTGATAACCAGGCCCATACCATTCCGGGGGCCGCCCGCGACAACGGCGTGGGCTACGCCCGGTTCTATCCGGCCCTGGATCCAGGCCCCGTCGCTATCGAGTGTCCGAAAGACGCTTCCGGCGGTCTCCCCGCCCGTGAGTACGATGCCGCCCGGGTCCACTGCCACGAACAGCCTTCGGGCGACTTCGCCCAGGTTTTCGAGGACCACCGATGCCGGATCGCGGCCGGGGGTTTTCTCCGACAGGCGCTCAAGCCACGTTTGCAGCTGAGGCCGGCCGGGCCGTTTCGGGGTCACGACTGCGTTCCGCCCCTTCCCCATGACCTCCGCGACGCTTGTTGTCAGTCGATCCACCTCGCCCCGGCTCTCCCTTTCGTCGACGAAAGACATCGGATCAAAGGGACAGATGGTTATCGACTTTCGGCTACTGGCTTCCTCGACCTGGCGGACTGTCGTGTCGTGCAGACTGCAGGCGAAGACGAGTACGGGACCGTCCTTCAGTGGCGGCGCGGTTGCGGCGACGCGCGGCATCCAGGATGATGGCCGCAGTGACCGGGATGTGGCGGTCCGCGGCTTCCACGTGAGTGCCAACCGTTCCGCAAGGGCGCCCGCCATACCACCGGAGCCACAGAGCAGCACCGAATCCGCCACAAGCGCCGAATCCGCCGCAGACGCCGAAGACTGCCTTTCCTCCGAAGTTTCATGGACCTCGAGGATCGCGTCCAGCAACCCATCCCATCCTGTTGGATCGTCCATGTCCACCACGACCGAGGTCCCCGAAGCAGCCTTGATCCGGGCGAGCGCCTTACAGATGGTTATCGAACCGCCATGGACGGTTTTCAAATCGATGTGGGTCCTCGCCCTGCCGGGGCCATTGTCCAGTAGATCCGGGATGAAGGCGTGTTGCGGCGGGATATCGGGACCTACCAGGTCCTGGCACCGTACCGGAACGCCGTGAAGCAGTTGATAGCCGCCCACGGTCGTCCGGCCCATTTCGGGAAAAGCCGGAGCGCATACCACCAGGCCGAAGCCCATTATGTCGCTGACAAGGTTGATTTCCAAGCCCACATGTCCCCTGAGTGTCGAGTCGATCTTCTTGTATATCAACGCTCCCGACCGGGCGCGTATCGCCTTGCAGGCCACGCCGACACGCATCGCGGCTTCCGTCTCACCACAGGAACGGGTGTCCGTGTTCAGCACGATCAGGTCCGCCGCATCGAACCGGTCCAGCCGGTCCGGACCGGTCGGCACGGCCACGGCGAAGCCCTGTTTGACGAAGGGTACCGCCACGTCGTGAGCGCCGGCGAGGTCGTCGGCGAGCATGTACAAGGGCATAGTCATGGCGGTGCTTTCAGGGCGAATCACCGTCGAGGCCGGCCCGTGCCTTGATCTCTTCCAAGGTGGGCTCGATGGGCGCGTCGCGGTCTGCCAGTTCAGCCATGATTTCCGGCCACTTGGCGCCCGATCCGGTGACCAGGCACACGACGGTCTCATTGGAGGAAACGCGACCTGTCCGGGCGGCCTTGATCACCCCGGCAACGGAGGCCGCCGATGACGGCTCGACCAGGTAGCCGCTCCGCGCGAGCAGGCGCACCGCATCGATGATCTCGTCCTCGGTCACGTCGGTGGCGTCGCCGCCGGAATCGTAGATGGCCCCCAGCGCCAGGGGCCCACCGGTGTCGTCGCGGATGGACAGGGCGATGGAACTCGGATCGGGGTGGACGATCACGTCGCCGCGTCCCTGTTGGAACGACTGCACGTAAGGATTGCATCCGGCCGACTGCACCCCATGCATGACCGGATTCCGCTCGACGAGATCCAGCGCGCGCAGTTCGTTGAATCCCTTCCACGGACCGAACAGCGCGTCACCCGCGGCGATGGGACAGAACATCCGATCGGGGATCCGGCCGCCGAGTTGCACGAAGATCTCGAAGGCGATGGTCTTGTAGCCCTCGATGCCGAAGGGCGTACCCGTGGGCATGGGCGTCATGGTCGTCGAGGGATAGTAGCCGTGGTCCCGGATCAACGTGTCCAGGTACTGAAAGCGATCCTCCAGCACAAAGGCATGGCCTCCGTACAGGGCGATCATGTCCCGCTGAAGCATGGAGGATTCGGGATGACAGAGGATGATGCAGGAATCCATCTCCGCGGCGGCGCAATAGGCCGCGGCCGACGCGCCGTGATTGCCCGTGGTGCTGGCCGTGACCCGGTTGTAGCCCAGGGATCGAGCCATGGAGACCGAGGACGCGTGGAACCGGTCTTTGAAGGCCCAGGTGGGATTGGTCGTCTCGTTCTTGATGTACAGGTTCGACAACCCGGTCACCTCGCACACCACCCGGGGCCGCACGAGGGCCGTGTTCCCTTCGCCCAGGGAGATCTGCTCCGCCGGATCCCGCAGCGGCA
This sequence comes from Gemmatimonadota bacterium, assembly GCA_009835325.1. Lineage (NCBI taxonomy): Bacteria > Pseudomonadati > Gemmatimonadota > Gemmatimonadota bacterium. Next base: position 5,531 of record VXWP01000014.1, read on the forward strand.
GCAGGGCGTCGAATCTCCAGATACCGTGACCCGGGCGATCCCAGTCCTCCACGTTCAGTTCGGACGCAATGGCCTTGTAGTCGTATGCCACCGTCAACGCGGCAGCGCCGCCCCCTGCCTCGTCCGCGCCGCCCCCTGTCTCTTCTACGCAAGCGGGACAGCCGAAGAACATCGGCGCCAGAGGATATTGGGCATTACACCGGGTACAGATCAGGCCGAGAACGGACATTGTTTTCTTTCGGGAGTTGAACCGGAATATACCGGCTTTCCCGTCTATGGAAGGGGATGGCAATTCGTGTGCGGTTACCAGGATCGCTACCCGAAAATATACCTTCGTAACCAGGGGGTGTAAAGGACTACAGGGTGCTTCGCATCATACGTCTCGGTGATCGTCGCCCATGCCCGGTACCCGACGCGCCCCGGTTATTCTTGACACGGAAGACGGCACTACTATATGATCCGTAAGCCGAACGCATGACACGAAATCCTTGACAGAATCAAACCCACAGGAAGCCACGCCATGCCAACTCAGACATTGCCCCACGGTCTCTGGCCGGTGATGCTCAACGCCTTTCACGAGGACGGATCCATCGACTGGTACGGCGTGGACGCCCTGACCGACTGGTATATCGAGAGGGGATCGGCGGGCCTCTTTGCCTGCTGCGGTTCCAGCGAGATGTTTCACCTGGATGACGTGGAGCGCCTGGCCGTAGCGCAACGCGTCGTAAACCAGACCGGAGGCAGCGTGCCCGTTGTCGCCACCGGGACCTTCGGCGGCCCTATAGAGAATCAGGCCCGGTTTGTCAGGCATATGGCCGACCTGGGCGTGGACGCGGTGGTCGTCATCGTCTGCCTGATGGCCGAAAGTGACGAGGACGAGGAAGTGCTGAAGCGGAACATGGAGCGACTGCTCGCCTTGACGGATCCCGTTCCCCTGGGGCTCTACGAATGCCCTACGCCCTATCACCGAAAACTGTCGCCCGAACTGTTCGGGCATCTCGGCGCTACCGGCCGGTTCCTCTACCACAAGGATACGGTCTGCGACATCGATCTGCTCCGGCTGAAGATCGACGCCGTGCGCGACACGCCGCTTGGGGTCTTCAATGCCCACTTCGAAACCGGACTCGCGGGGCTTCGCTACGGGGCCGCCGGGATTTCTCCCGTTGCCGGCAACGTATTCCCCGAACTGTTTGCCTGGTTGTGTACCGAGTATGACGAACAGCCGGAAAATGCGGAGGAGGTGCAGCGGATGATGACGTCCCTGGCGCCGGTCGTCAACAACAAGTACCTTGTCACCTGCAAACGGTACCTCCAGCGTATCGGACTGCCCATCACGACGCGCTGTCGTTCAACGGACGCCAGGCTGACTGCCTTCGACGAGGGGCTGATCGATGGATTGCAGACGTCGGTCGAACGATTCGCAGAAGCGCTGGAAATCAACCGGACGGTACCGGCCTGATCTTCATTCCGCCGCGTCCAGCCGCTCGACGTCCACGTAGTACGCCCCCTGGGTTTCCCCTTCCTCATCGATGAAAGAAGCATGCAGGAGCGTCGGTCCCGTGCTGCAGATCGCGAGGATGAACTCGGCGGTTTTGTCGCCGGATTTCAAGGATTCGCTCCGTTCCTCGTCGAAAAGCGACAGGCGCGCTAAGGCCGGCCGGATCGCCTCGGAGCGGGCATCCTCCGGGGCGTAAATGAGGGCCCTCGCCTCCTCGGGCGGGATCGTTCCGTCGATGGCCAGGTCGCGTTCGGCGGGCCAGCGGCGCAGGGAGAACCGGTAGCGGCCGGGCCGCGCAATCTCGACGGCCCAGGTGCCGGTACTTTTCCTGGCCTGGGCGATATGTGTCTGGTGCCAGGCCACGTCCCCCAGCACGTCCATGGCGCAGAGGCGCGCGGGATTCTCGGCCGGATCGCCGAGCGTTATGGGACAGTAGGCTTCGAGTCCGGCTGAGATCTCGTCCCACCAGGCGTCATGGGCGACGCGCAGCCGCTCCACCACGTCCGGAAGGTCGGCGGCCAAGTCCTTGCGCTGACCCGGATCGGCCTTGATGTCGTACAGCTCTTTGCCCCGGACGAGCCGCCAGCGGCGTGTCATCACGGCATTGGTCCATTTCTCCGGTGGCACGGTATCCTGGCGATACTGCAGGAAATGGACCCGGTCACCGGGCAGGCTCGCCGGGCCGCCATGCAACAGCGGTGCTATGTTCTGACCATCGAAGTTCACATCAGGCGCGTCGAGATCACAGAGGTCGATGAAGGTCGGCAGCACGTCGATATGAAGACTCATCTCGTCGACGTCCCGTCCTCCGTCGAGACCGCCTCCCGGCCATCGGAGGAAGAAGGGCACGCGGTGCCCGCCGTCATAGTAGGACCCCTTCTTGCCCCGCATCCCCGCATTGTATCCCCGTACCGCGTACTGGTTATCATCGAGTTCGCTTCCACCGGAACTCCCGTTGTCGGTCATGAAGACCAGGACAGTGTCTTCTTCCAGGCCCAGTTCAGCGAGCCTGCGGCGAAGGCGCCCGAAGTTCTCGTCGATGTTCGCGATCATGCCGCAGAATTCGGGTTCCGGCACGTCGGGGTTGCCACGGTAGGGCCGGGCGTATTCCTCGGACACGAGATAGGGGGTGTGCGGGGCATTGGTGGAGAGATAGACGAAGAACGGCGCATCTGATCCAGCCGAATTTGACGGTGGCGCGTCTGACGGTCCCGCGGATCGCCCGCCCCCGGACTGACC
>VXWP01000015.1 GCA_009835325.1 Gemmatimonadota bacterium
GGTAAGGATCATGTACAGACCGGGTAACAAACTGCTGGTTTGGTTTCTTATCTTCAGCTTCGTGTTTTTCGTGGTGGCGGTGATCGTGGAGGAATTCGCGCTATTCGATTCCGAAAGCGAAGTACAGCCCGGCGATCCATCAGGAGGTTCATTCCAACAAGGCGCCGCCACGAATGGTCCGGAGTCCGCGTCCGCTTCCGGCGCGCGATTCGATGGCCATTCCGCGCTGTCAGGCCGGCCGCTGCGGCTGGTGACGACAACGTGGTCGCCTTTCGCCGACGCGCCGGGAAAACCGCGGTTCGCCCTCGACCTTGTCGACGCGGCCCTGGGGCGCATGGGCATCGGCGCCGATACGGTTGTCATGGACGAGCAGAAGTTGTCGTCCGTACTGCTGACCGGGGCGTTCGACGGAAGTGCGGCGGTCCGGGGGAGCGAAGCGCGGGATGATGCGATGATTTACTCGCAGCCATATCTGGAGAACCGGTTGATCCTCGTAGGACGGGCGGGCAGCGACGTATCCGCTGCCTCTTTTGCCGGCCTCGCCGGAACGAAGGTCGCCCTGGTCGCCGGGCCCGCGTACGCGAATGTGGCAGAGACAGAGGGCGGGCCGGAATTCGTCCGCTCGAACAGTGACGAGGACGGCGTTGCGAGCCTCCTGAACGGGGAGGTGGATTACGCGCTGTTGGACGACCTGGTCGTCCAGTACCTCATCGCTAATCACGGAGACGAAGCACGGACTCGCCTGGTGTTCGGTTCGACGCCGCTGCTCACCCGTTCGCTTCACCTCGCCGTAAACCGCACGCTTCCCGGCGCGGATACGATTGTTTCGCGATTCAACGGCGAGGTGCGCGCCATGATGGCTGAAGGTACCTATCACCGGCTGCTCATGCTCGACTGGATCCGAGCGGACGTCGATGGCGACGGCCTCGGCGAGTACATCCCCTACGGCAATCTGACCGGTCCGGACCCGCCGGCGCATTTCTACGAACTCTTCCTATCGGACAGGCCGGCCATGGGACCCGGTATGTCGCGGCGTTATTTCCTGGACGGCAACGTCTACGAAGACTGGTCTGCCGTGCCCGGCCGGTACAAGGCCCCGGATGAAGGCAGGGCCGGACCCGATCCGCGCACGGCCGGGTCATTCAGCTTCACGTGGTAGGGCGTATGGATTGACCGCCCTCGCATCGCACGAATCCGAGGTGACCCATGAAAGGATCGACCCTGCTCGACCATATCATTATCCGGCTCGTGGTCTATTACATCGCCTCGTTTCTTTTTTTCGCGGCCCTGTGGGAGTTGCTTCCGGGGGTCTTCCTCGAATTTCAGGTGGCCGAACGGATCGAGGACAGCTCCCTTCCGACCCTGGATTTTGAACAGTTCGAGGCCGATGCGGGCCTGTCCCAGGTGTTCGTTCCCGTGACCATGTCGTTGCTGTTTTCCTTTCTCTTCGCCCTGCCCGTAGTCTGGGTCTATCGTTGGACGCGGCCCCGAAAGAAATACGACCCGTCCTTTGCCCAGACACTCCTCGTCGTCCCCATCGCGATCGCCCTCGTCGTGTTTCTGGTGAAGGACAGCATCGCCCTCGCCTTCAGTATCGCGGGTATCGTCGCCGCGGTACGCTTCCGCACGTCACTGAACGAGACCATGGACGCCATCTATATGTTCATTGTCATCGGCATCGGGCTGGCCGCCGGGATCCAGTACGGTTCGGTGGCGATCCTGGCCTCGGTGGCCTTCAATGCCGTGGTGCTCGTCGTCTGGCGCATGAACTGGGGCGCGGAGCCCGCGGTACTGTCCGGGCTCAGGCTGGTGCATCCGGCCGGAGGGCACCCGGGGCCTGACGGGAGCGATCCCGGGGAGGGTAAAAAGCCCAAGCCCTTCACTTCCAGGCTCAGGGTACACACGTCGCGCTCCGAAGCGGCGCAGCAAGCCGCCGAAGCGCTGCTGGCGAACTATGCCGCGCGTTGGCAGTTCGCGGGGGTCGTGGAAGAGGGGGACGACGCTTCGATCGTCGAGTTCGACGTCCGGATGAAGAAGAAGGCGGACCCGGCCGCGTTCACCGCGGCGCTGGAGAAGATCACCGAGGGACATGCCGCCAGGGTGGAGCTGGAGGAGCGGCCGCAACCCTGAGGAGACGTGGTAGATGAGGACCCCGGGCAATAAGCTTCTGGTGGCGTTTCTGGGCTTGAGCGTGGTCTTCTTCGCGGTGGCCATGTTCGTGGGGGAGGACGCGCCGGACGAACCTGGCGTCGGCGCGTTGGAGGAACCGGGCGTCGGCGCGGCTGCGATGCAGGATGATGGCGTCGGCCCCCCGATGGCAGGCGCGGCGATGGATTCCGCCGTGAACGCAAGGGACGGAGCCACGGTTGCCCAGACCTCTATTGCTGATTCCACTGCGGCGGCCCCGGAGGATCCTCTTCTCCTCGGGAGGTACGATCTCGAAGCGCCGGACCAGCAATTCAGGCTGCCGAGGCGGTTGCGGGAAATCTCCGGCCTGGCCATGCTCGCGGGGAACCGGCTTCTCGCTCACGATGACGAAAGAGGCACGGTAGTAGAAATCGACATCCGCGACGGTTCGATCGTGAAGGACTTCGAACTCGGCGGTCCGCGGGGCCGGGTCGCCGACGACTTCGAAGGCATCGCCGCCGCCGAAGGCCGGCTTTACCTCGTCACGAGCGCGGGCCGGCTGTACGAGTTCGGCGAAGGCGGCGACGGGGCGGCCGTTCCCTACAACCGGTATGAGACCGGCGTCGGACGAGTGCATGAAATCGAAGGACTCGCGTATGATCCGGACCGGCGCGAGCTGCTGCTCCTCAGCAAGAACCCCAGAAACCCCCGTCAGGGGGACCAGGTAGCGATCTACCGCTGGTCGCTCGATTCCAGGCGGCTCGCAGAAGGCGGTCCCATCCTCATCGAGGCTGCCGCGTTCGCCCGCCCCATCGATCGCGACACATTCCAGCCCTCCGGCATCGAACGGCATCCGATTTCGGGCAATTTGCTTATCGTGGCGGCCCGCCAGCGCGCCGTTGCCGAGATCACCTCCGGTGGAACGGTCCTTGCCGTACGCAGACTTAAGGCCAGCTTGCATCGGCAGGCCGAGGGCATCACCTTTGCCTCGGACCATACGCTGGTCATAGCGGACGAAGGGGCGGGCAAGCGCGCGACCCTGAGTTTCTACCCCGTTGCGAAGGGACAGTAATTGCGAGGATCGAATATCGCCCGGCGGAAGGCACAACGAGCGAAAATGTATATGGGTATGGTGGCATTCCGACGGGTTTTCCGGCCGGTGACCGCGCTGTTGCTGGCGCTGGCCGTAGTCCTGGCGGGTTGCCATGCCGGACGACTCCGGGGCGAGAACTACGACGCGGATGGAGACCCGTTCATCCGGTGGAACGCTCCGGCGGACACGATCGGCGTCACCGGCCCAGCCGATACGGCCCGGGTCGCTTTTCGCATCATTCTGACTGGAGACACCGGGGAGCCGGTTCCGGAGGATCCCACGCTGGCGGCAATAGGACAGTGGGCGGTTCCGCAGGATCGCGCCGCCGTGTTGTTGCTGGGCGACAATCTATACCCGTCGGGACTGGAGGAGGATAACCGCGCCTGGGGCGAGTCCGTTCTGCGCCAGCAACTCGAGGCCACGTCTGCGCTCCGGATCTTCGTGCCGGGCAACCACGATTGGGGATCTTCGCCGCGGGACTGGACCGGAGATCGCGTCATAGCGCAGCAGGAGTTCGTACTGGCCTGGTCCGGGGGCGACGTGGACTTCCTTCCCCGCGACGGATGTCCGGGCCCCGCCGTCCGCGAGTTGTTACGACCCGGGGTAAGCATGGAACGGGGGATCGCGGTCGTCGCCATCGATTGGTTGCCCTGGTTCTCCGAGGTCCACGACAGCAGCAGGTGTGCTGGTGGCGATTTCGGACAGCGGATCGACGACGCCTTCGCCTCGCTGGAAAACCACTACGTGATCCTGGCGAGTCACTATCCGCTGCGGTCGGCCGGCGACCGCGCCGACCTGGGGCAAGGGATGCTCATCGATATCCTGGTAAACCTGTATTATCTGCTGCTGCAGCCGCGCTCGGAACTCACGCTGCATCACCCGAAATATGTGGACTTCGCGGAAAAAGTCGAGATCGCACTCGTAAGGCACAGGCCCCTTGTCTACGCCGCGGGACATGATCACAGCCTGCAGCTCTTCGAAGGCGACGAGGTCGCCCGGATGCACATCGTGAGCGGGGCGGGCTCTACAGGCAAGGTGACGCGCGTGACCGACCTTCCCGAAACGATCTTCGCCCATGCCGTCCCGGGATTCGTCGTGCTCGACTTCGTCAGTCTCGAGGGAGACGGAGATCCCGCCGTGCCGGTCGTGCGCGTCGTGAGAACGGGGCGGGAAACGCCCGTGTTCCAGATGCACATTCCGTAGCGGGACGGGTCGGACAATCGGCCGGCCCTCCCCTAGAACATGAACCCGAAGTACAGGTACAGCTCGGTCTTGTCCTTGCTGTCCATCATCGCCAGGCTCAGCGTCGCCCGCCGCTCGGTGAAGGATACCCAGAGCCCGCCGCCCCGGCCGATATGCCAGTTGTCGGCATTGCCCGGGTCGTTCCCGTAGAATACACGCCCCACGTCGACGGCGCCGAACGCGCCGAGATCACCGGGAACCAGGAACTTGATCGGAGTCAGCCGGAAACGAATCTCGCCGTTTCCGTAGACCGCGGAATCCCCCGCGTAACGGAACTTGCGGAATCCCCGCAGGTTTTCGGAACCGCCGATCGCAGCGGCTTCGTGGAAGGGATACTCCCCGAGGACGGTTTTGCCGCCCACGCGCAGGGCGAGGGTGGGGGAGGCGGGGATGTTAGCCGAGAGGTAGGTGGACGCCTCCCCCGTGACATTGCCGAAGATCGATTCGACGTCCCACAGCGCCGGATAGAGTTCACCGGCCAGCCTGATCCGCGCGCCCCGCCGGGCGTGCGCCGGATGGTCGCGGGTGTCGAGGACGACTTCCCCGCGCACCCCGGCCTGCCCGAAGGATCCCGTCCCGTACAGCGGCGTTTCGTAGGATGCGATGTACTTCCCTTCATTCTCGTCCAGTGAGGTGTAGGTGATCTTGGCGACGGGGCCGGCCGCCAGGTTCCACTTGCCGTGCGCGTCACCGGAACCGGTGAATGACAGGGCGGGTGCGAGAAGGAACTGCGCTTGTTCCAGCTCGTAGAACGGCTCGTCCTCCGTGAGATTGTAGTCGTTGCCGAAGCCGTTGAAGCGTACCATGTTGATGCCGGAGTACCCCATCTCCAGCTGTCCGTCCAGGCTCCGAAGCATATGCCGGAACCGGCCGGAATAGGTGACGAAGGGTTTCACTCCACCCCGCGTGGCGACGCCGACGTCGATGGCGTACCGTGCGGCATACGGCGCTTTCCGGTAGCCATAACTCAACCGGGCGTACTGAAGCCCGGCGTAGAAGCCGAAGTCGGACTTGTAGTAGACCACCGGGCGAATACCCGATACGCGGCCCCAGTCGAGGGTATAGATGTCCTGCGAGATCGCGCTCTCGTTCCTCGGCCGCACGAAACGTCGCTCGTTGACGTGCGCCCGGCCGCCTTCGAAGCGGTTGCTGCCGCGCGCGTCGTAGAACCGCGTCGTCCGGCGTCCTGCCCGGGAGTTGTTCGCGAAGGCGTCATCACCCCCGCCGCCGTCCACGTGCACCCTGATCCTGGCCCGGTCTCCGACGACGTTGGTCTGATCGTCCCCGCCGTGCAGGTAGATCCGCACTTCCTCTGTCTCGTGGGGGTAGAGGGTACGGCGGAAATACGGGCTGTCCGGCGTCCCGGCCAAGCTGATGCGCACCTCCAGCGCGCCGTCTGCCCGGTGTTCCAGTTCGAGGTATTCGTCCTCGTCCGTCGCCCGGATTTCGACTTCGTTGCTGATGAACCCGTAGTACCGCGCCGCGAAGTCACCGAGTGTGTCCCGGCGCACTTTGAGCGTCCGGGCCAGGAAGTCCCCCACCTGCGTGTAGAACGGATCCGGCAGGCGCCTCACGGCTTCGTCGATCACCGGGTCCGGCAATTCGGACTGAAACGTGGCGACAACCTCCTCCCAGGCGTTCCACTCCAATTCAGACAGTAGCCTCCGATCCAGTTCCCAGCCCGTGCGGGACAGCCCCCTGTGGTTCGGATATTCCTCCTGAAAACGGACAAACTTGGGCTCGATCCGGCGCACCAGTTTCATGAACTGACCGTCCAGGTCGATGAAGGCCTTGTCCCGGTCTTCGGGGACCGGCAGCCACGTGTAGCAGTCGCCGGCCGGGAATTGGGCCCAGCGCCACTGGCCGCGGTGCCGGTCCGAATCGCCGATGAGGAAATCGATGAGTCGCGCCTTGAGATAGGCCCTGGCGTCCACGCGTTCGCAGGGAGATTCTTCAAGACCTTCGTACAACCGCTCCGAGCCGCTCACCCTGCGGGATCCTGCAAACCCCGGCTCGTTACCGGGGGCTTCGGACGGATGTTCCTGCAGGGTGCCGATCAGTCCGGCGTATTCCTCGCGGAACGATTCCAGTCTGGGATCGTCGGGGATCACCACGAGCCGGTGCGGCGCATGCAGGATGCCCGTGGCCTCCATGAGGGCGTCCACCACCAGGCCCGCCGCCGGCAGATGGGCGCTCACGAGGTCCTGGATCACGTCCTCGACAATCGTGTCCTTGAGTTCCTCCAACAACCGCTTGGATGGATCCTTGTCAATCGAGCGCACCGTATAGCGGCGGCCGTCCTCACCCATAAAATGGAGCGAAATAGACTGGCCGGCGCCGCCCGGGCGCATGGGCGACAGCCCGCCGCCCACGGCATCCAGGTCGAGGACCGGCAATTCGAGCGGCGTCGTCCAGAGCTGGCGGTAGTCGCTGCCGTAGAACCACCGGCCGAAACCGCCCTTCTCGAATCGCCCGCCTGGTACGGCTACGTGCATCGTGTCGCCCGGTGCCGGGACCGAGCGGAAGATGCGCTGGCCGGCCTGCGCCGCTGCCGATTGTGCGTCCACGAGAGACAGCGCGGCGACAAGCAGTGCCGTAACGAGCGGCGCGGCGGGCCGCCGACGCCTGGGACGGTTGGAGCGTGTGTTCCGGATCATGGGGAATCCCGAGTTCAACGCAAGGGACTACATGTGCGCTTTCATCACAACAAGTAACATGTACGCTTGACCGGGTCAACTGCAATTCGTTAGTTTCAGGATTACCATTTCATATTTGGGAACCCGTTTACTCGCCTGGGCAGATACTCCTTACAAGTGGAGCGCAACATGATTGGAAGACTACGCGCTGTCGTTATGCGATCGCGGATTACCTCCGTGCCGTTGCACGACGCCGCTTTGCCATCGCGGAAAATCCCCATACCCTCGATGGTTTTTGTGATGTCGCTGATGTATGCCGCTATGTCGCTGATGTTCGTCTCGGGATGCGCTGAAATCCAGCAGGACGAATCGGCGCCCCCGGCCTCTTCCTCGACCTCGGCCCCGCCCTCCCCCGAGGCGGTCTACCTCACCTCGGAGACCACGGCGAGCATGAACCTGCCCTTCTCGGACGCCGTGCGCGTGGGGCGCCTGCTGTTCCTCTCCGGCCAGATCGGGCACATCCCCGGTACG